>MFAQ01000010.1:0-11715 GCA_001776275.1 Candidatus Collierbacteria bacterium RIFOXYD1_FULL_40_9 | reverse complement strand
CATTGCTCCAACCACCGGTATTTTAGGTTTCTGGCAGAGAGCTTCAGGTGCACTAGCCCCCTGGCTTATTACTGACTCGGTTAACATTGGTGCCAACTCAACTGCTTCTGCCTTAGTTCACTTAGGTGGAACAACTGGTGAAAGCTCCTTTTTTATGGAACCACTTGCCATTGGTTTTAATACTGCCATTACCAATCCCGGAATTGGCGGCGGAACCACAGCTCTACAGGTTGATGGGGATATCTTGCCAGGAATAGACGATGATGCCTATCTAGGTCGCGCCAGTACTGCATGGAGCAGACTTTATTTAAGTAACGGAATCAACAATTCCGCAGGTACCGAGCAAATTAGTATCGCAAACCGTCACCTAACTGGTGGTCAATGGAATGCAACCAGCACCCTAAGAGTTGGTGATACTACAAACTCCATGCCAACTGGTATCGAGTTTTATGTCGTTGGTGACGCTTCTGTCTCTGCTACCTTCACAGCTGGCGGTAACTCTAGAATCATTGGTGATCTAACTACCGATGGTAACGTCACAGTTGGTGGCGGCACTGGCAAACTAGATGTCGGTACTGTTGACCCTCCTTATACCATCAACGGAGAAAAATATGCTACTTATCTTTCTGGCATGATTGGAGTCAAGGAAGAAACCACTGGAAGTCTTACCACAAATGAATATATAGAAAACATTGGTTACCGAAAAACTATCAACTTTAATAACCAAGCCAATGGTAGTGATCTTTGGCTATTTAGTAAAACTACAAACTTAAAAGACAATCTGTCTCGCATGTCTGTTCTCCTTACGCCTAATAGCCAAGCCAAAACTTGGTATGAAATAGACAAAAACAATAACACGCTCTATATCTACTCCAGTGCACCGGGAAATATTTCCTACCGCTTCTCCGCTCCACGCTTTGACGATGCCAAATGGCAAAACACCAGAACCGCCGGAGTTGAAGGGTTTGTCTTAAACGATCAAGACAATTTCAATAGCCAAAATATTTCAAATGAAGAAATAAACTACTCAATTCAAATAGCCAAAATAGACGAACAGTTCAAACTTTTACTAAATAACCAAGAAAAAATAGACGTAAGTAGTTTCTCAAATTCGCTTATTGCAAATCTAAGGTCAGGACTTGCAGTAATTAATGAGCTAGTCACCGACAACTTAGTTGTAAAAAACAAACTAATAAGTCCAATTGCAAACATTGGCGAATTAAACGCTATTAACGCTACCATCTCAGGAACCTTAACTGCAGACAACATAAAAAGTAAAACCATCGACAAATTAAACGAACAGTTAGATCTTATTAATGAAAAATATTCTACCGCCTCAGCAATTCTCACCAATATCCAAAATAGACTGTCTCAAGTTGAAAATGACCCTCTCCAACTTTCCCCTCTTGCTACTACGTCGGGGCAACTACCAGAAGACCTAACAAACGACAGTTTAAGTTTGCAAACACTTTACACCTCAGATATTCTGGCAAACGGTTCTATCTTTACCCAGTCTCTAAGCTCTTTCGAAACAGATCTCTTTATTCAACCAACTGGTGACAAACCTGTACACATTTTAGCCAACCTCCTAAATCTTTACCCCAACGGTCAAGTAGTAGTAAGTGGCGACTTGCTTGTTACTGGCAATGTTTTTGCAAACAATTTAGATACTAGAACCGCCACAATTTCAGGTACTCTAGCTCTTGGTATTAATAACAACCCCCTGTCAACCGACTCAGGGAAACTCCTTGCTATCTTTGGTAACCAAGGTCAAGAAGTAAGCTCCATCGACGCATCTGGTTCCGCAAACTTTAACACACTTCAAACAAGCGGCCTAGTCATTGCCTCCCAAAACGTCCTCAGTAGCAGTGTCTCGGGTAACATTACCTCAAACTCTACAATCGGCACTGCCACAATCGCTACCGGATCTGCCGAAATTTTTATCCAAAACAACCAAGTAAATCCCCAAACCCTAATTTACATCACCCCTGTTTCCGATACCAGTAATCAGGTATTGTTCGTAAAATCCAAACAAACATGCAACCAAGAGGTTAGTTGTACCCCAGGTTTCACCGTTGCTGTACCCCAAGCTTTAGAAAAAGAAACCGCATTCAATTACTGGCTCGTTCAAACCAAATAAATGTACAATAAAACAGTAATGAAAAAACTATCGACTGGATTTACTCTCATCGAAGTCATGATCGTTGTTTCCTTAATTGTCATTATCGCTTTAGTTCTTCTATTTGGGATGAACCCTCTTCAACAGTTTTTTAGAGGTTACGACACGGTCAGAAAAACCGATCTCGCCAAACTCAAAAACGCCTTCGAAAACTACTACAACGATCACGACTGCTACCCAGATAAATCTATCTTGACACAATGTGGCTCAAACGCTCTCGACCCATACTTGGACAAAGTTCCCTGTGACCCAAACACCAAAGAACCCTACGAAATTTACCTACTACCAGCGGACAGTAGTTGTCCTCAAAAGTTTGCCATTTACGCAAATTTAAGCTCAACTGTCGACGTGAGAGGCGATCTTATTACCTATTGCCCAGATACAGCAGCTGTTTACTCAACTGACATGAATTACACCGAAGTTATCAAGGGTTGTAGCGGACAAGAACTCTGCCAAACTATTTATGGTTGCAGAAACGGTGCCTGTGTTGTTGTCGCTTTGGATAGTGTACCCAGTTGCAGTCCCAACTCTTGTGACCCAAATTGCGGTGTTGATTGCACCAAAAAAAATCGTCGCGGTGCTTATACTAATGAATGTCGAGAAATATAGATTTTAACTTTTCCAATCCAGTGCCATTTGCAACTGACAGTGGTAATGTTTTTATCTTTTTCTTTTTAAAGTAACCTACTACTTTCTCTAGTTGATCCTCGTTAATCAAGTCTATCTTACTCAAAAAAACAATCTCTCTCTTTTCTTTTAACAATTCGCCATAAGCAGTTAGCTCCATACGAACCTTAAGATAGTTGCCGTATATTTCCTCTGGATTTACTGGGACAACCGAAACCAAATGAGCAATTTTCTTAGTTCTTTCTATGTGCTTCAAAAATTGAATACCCAAACCTTTTCCGTCACTAGCACCTTCAATTAATCCAGGAATGTCTGCTACTACCACCGATTCACCCTTATGTTCCATAACTCCCAGGTTTGGCTCCAAAGTGGTAAATTCGTAATCTGCAATTTTTGGGGTAGCCTTAGTAATTGCCGCAAGCAAGGTCGACTTGCCAGCGTTGGGAAGACCAACTAAACCAATATCTGCTAATAATTTCAGCTCCATTTTTAAATCAAACTCTTCGCCGGGAGCCCCGTCTTCTGCAGTTCTCGGAGTCGTGTTCCTAGAACTTTTAAAATGAACATTTCCCTTTCCGCCCTTCCCTCCTTTAGCAATAAGTAACTTCATGTTTAGCTTATCCATGTCAATATCCAGTAAATCCATTGCTCTTCCATCCAGCGCTTTTAAGTGCAAAGTTGTACCCACTGGCACTTTAACAACCAAGTCCATGCCCTTAGCTCCAAACATTTTCTTACCCAAGCCATTCTTTCCATTTTCTGCCCATAGTTTCTGATTATGATTAAACGCGGCCAAAGTATTAAGGTTGCTGTCTGTCTCAAAGTAAACATTACCTCCCTTGCCACCGTCCCCTCCATCAGGACCACCTTTGGGTATAAATCTCTCCCGCCTAAAACTCACAGAACCGTTCCCTCCCTTACCCGCTTTAACCGATACATGAACAAAATCTACCATGCACCTATTTTACCCTATCTATCTGCTGAATATTGCGCAAAGCCAAAAAGCTGGTTTCTTTGTACTCAAAGAATTTTTGGCTGCAAACAAGAACAAATTTGGCGCTGGCCAAATTGTGTTCGGTTTTTCGATTGGGTAATATTCAGACAGACCTCCACCTACCACAGCTGATAAACCACCGACACTGCCTTCGCTACCTCTATACTTGTTCCCACATTTCCCTCATTTTCGGTAACTTTCGTAGCTGTAGATGTATTTCCAGAACTAGCTTGTTGAACAGAAACTGTCTTCCTAAACAGCTTCATTTTTAACCTAGAAACCATTTTCAAATTTTTGTCTGCGTCAGCCATAGCCATTTTAAGTGCCGCATTCTCCAACTCTTGTTGGTTCTCTACCTCTATAACAGGTTGGGAAACAATTGAGGCACCAGATTGGTACAACTTAACAACCAAGCCACTCAAATTAGAAACATCACTTACCTGACCGACTATATTTACTTGTGCAGAATACCCTTTAGCCCCAGAAACCACAGCTGACAGTGGCATTATTTGCATCTGAGTCTGTGACAAACTCTTCTCGTTTACCCCATTTGTCACCATCGAAAGTCGGACAGCTGCTATTTTTGCCTTTATCGCTTCCTCAACTTTATTTACATCATCTCCTGTCTCCACAATACTAACAGACAAACGAGCACCAGAAGCCGGCACTGTTACTTTTCCCGTTCCAGACACTGTCACCACCAGTGGATTAGTAATATATCGGTAAACAAAAAATCCAATTATCAAAGCAAAGAGACCAACTAAATATTTCTTGTTGTTATCCATATATTCATCATAAATACGCCTAGTCATTTAGTCAACGAAATGCTTAAATGAATAGAGTGCAAACTCGATATCTACGGGCCCTAATTGCTGTACTTTTTGTCTCTGGCATTGCTGGCGCTACTTTTTTTGTAGCAAACCGTCTATCTACTTCGCAAAGCGTTGCTCCAAATGCTCCAGAGAGTGAACCTCAGGCTTTCTCCACCACAATCAGAAACGGTATAAGACTCCCCGACGAAGATATTAGAGATATCCAGAGAACAACAACACCAAAATCATCCGCACCAGTAGTCGGCAGATCAGATGAAAGAGACTATGTACCAGAAACAGCTCCGACTCAGTATGTTGGTTTTCAAACCCCAGCTAGTATTTCCAACGGAGCAGGTCAGTCAACACAAGCCCAAACCCAAAATCCAGCCTCCCCCACAAGCGCACCAGACAATCAGGCAAACTACCAAACCCCAACCTCTGGGACAAACTATCCATCTAGTCGACCTCCAACCGCTCCTACTCCAACAAATTCTCCAACTCCAAACGCACCAGAACCAACCCCCAAACCAGGTGAATACGGGTCATCTGCCCCAGCAGAAAAAAGAAAAGACACAAACTCCTACATGTCAGACGCAAACAATCCTTGCACCGATGGTCTAGGTTTTATATCAGGAACCGGTTGCTTCAATGGAGTCCGAAAAGTTCTGAACATCCCCGAAACTCAAAGAGCCTACCAAGAACATGTCAACAAAGCCCAAGACAAAATATTTAGCGCCTCAGACGCCCAACTAATCGACCTCGCCTACAGCGGTAATTCCGGCAACAAATGTGCACCAGGAGACATCGCATGCAGTAATTGTAAAGAGAATAACGCATGTCTTATAAAATTAGGCCAAGACAGACTTTTTCAACAAAACCTTATCATTGAGCTAGATGACAAAGAAAGAATATCAAAGGAAATTGTCAAACGAGATGTTCTTAACTTTACTACCGACCAGCTCAACAATAAATACAACAACACAGACAGAGCCCAAATACTTGCCGCTAACAATATTAATGATCCAACTCTATCCAAGGCTGGAGCCATACTTTCACTTTACAACGATCCCACCAAACCTACTTCGAACATGATAGCAATCATTTGTGGAAGTAACACCTCCTGTAGCAGTGGTCTCCAATATTCTTCAAGAGAGCAATTGTTAAAACTAGGCGTCGGCAACTCAATAACATCCGAGTCAGTCACCAAAATTATCGAAGGTAACAAAAACACAACAAATGCCCAAAAATATGTCGATCTATTTCTAGATCCAAGTAAATCAGACTCTCGAAAAATCGAGGAATACTGCGAAGACATCAAGGTCGACCGCACCACCTGTCTCAAAAACATCGATGTTAATGAGTTGGCAACCACATATGCAGCAAAGTTAAACATAGAACCGGCAAACCTTATCCAGCTCAAAAAGGACTACTCCAACCAAAGAATAATTGCCGACCCCAATTATGACCTTGCAGACCTCAAAAAAATCTTTTGTACCAGCAAAGACAAGGTCTGTAACACAACTACGATATTAGATAAAGTTGTAGATCAAAACACAAAATCAACAGCCCAAGATTCAATATTTTTAAAGTTCTATACCGACATTCAAAACAGTCCCACAGAAATTAGAGATTTGTATTGCGGTAACAATAGCAAATGTAAATCTGAATATTCGACAGAAAATTTCTTAGCATCTATAAAAAATCCAGAAATCAAACAGCAAGCCATAGACAACAGAAACCAGCAACTTTTCCAGTACATTGTTCCACTTGCCAGTAACCAACGAGTAGATATAGATAATGAAACCAAAAAAGAAGTTCAAAAATTCAACACCGACTACCAACACGCCTACTGGGCATATTGGAAAGAACAAACCAAAAAACAAAATCTGACAGCGAGTACGGTAGACAATGACAAACTAGGTGAGGACTTCTACAAACTATTTGCTTCCAATCCAAGCGAATTCAACAGACTACTTTCCCAATACAAGGCCAACCCTATGCTATTCACCGATCTCCAAACCGCCACCGCTTTTAAAGCAAACACTGATGTCAATTCCTCTATCATCGCCCTCAGCAACCAGGCCATAAAAAACACAACCATTGAAGGTCTCACGAAGGATGGAAAAGCGGTTGTTTGGGACAATGCCGACGAAATATACAAGGTCAAAGCCATGGCGAAATCTTGCCAAGAAGGGGCAAGCATACTTTCTACAAACGAATGTAAATCATTAAACAACATTATTAATAATATCGACAATCTCAACAATTTAAGCGAGTCAGAAGCTGGGCTAATTAACTCTTTAGGTACTGGCTTACTGGCCAAAAAGTTTGGTGAATCAAAAAACCCCCAACTATATCTTCAAGAAGTCTTTAATACCGAAGTAAAAACCAATATGCCCTCCAGCTTCTACAGTAATACAGTAGCTATAGACAACTTCACAGTCCCACAGGAAATAAGAGAAAAAGCAATTCAGCAAGCAAAAGACGAAATTACTAAAAATATTGCAATGCAAGGTCAAGGCACCACAAACCCAAGAGCTATTGCTAGTCAACAGTACCAAATTCAAAATTTAAATAACACCGACTTTTTAAATGGCAATCTTCCTATAACAAATTTAAATATAAATACAAAAGACCTCGTCACCGAAAAACTAGACCAAATGACAGTTACGGAAACATATACCCGTGGTGGTGGTATGGCCGCCTCACTAACTGCCGCAGGGCTTGCAACAACCGCATGCGCTGCTCTCGGACCTCCTGGTATAGCTATTTCATTAGGATGTGGCGCGGTTGCAGGGCTTGCTGGTGTTGTCGCCACTTATGTTCCAATCTGGGGTACAGTCACCGCCGAAGAAATGGCGACTGAGCAACAAGCACTTAAAGACTTCAAAGTTGCAGATATTTTCGACAATCCTATTGGCCAGGCATTAATTCAGTCAAGCAGTACACTAAATAACTCTGGTGGTTTTATGATCAGCCCAGATTGGCAAGGTTTTGTTGACAAATATGGTGATTTTCAACCATTGGGAAGTGATGCTGTTGCCGGCACTGTTCAATCGCTATATAAGAGCCAAGGTGCCTACTGCGACACGGCAGAGGGGTCTTCCATCGGCGGATCCTGTACCAGAAAAGACAACCCATACGCCAACTACCAAAGCATGCTCAACACCTACGGCCAATACGGAGCAAATTTAAATACTCTAAGTGATACCAACTTTGTCAATCAACTAGCAATTCAAGGCACTTTAAACCAACAATTCGACGCTCTCCAAAGAGAAAATCAAAAACAAGCAATTGCAAATATAATTGTCGCCCCAATTATAGGTGCTGCCTCTGGTGGTATTGGTGGCAAACTTGCCCAATCCAGCGCCGCAATAAAGAATGCAAGCTACACTCAAGCACTTCTCAGACAACAAGCAAATGACTGGGCACTCTGGTTACCAGGCTCTGCTGTAGGAACCCTTCAAAACTATGCACAATTCGACGCCACCACTGGTTTTATAGACACCCAAGCAGAAATAGATTTAGAAATCTGTATTCGAGAAAAAGGTAGGGACAAGTGTAGCGACAAACAAACAATAGTAGATGACGAAACCAAAGATGCAATGTGGACAACACTCGCCCAAGGATTCTTAACCGACGCTGCCTTACAAGTTGGCCAAAGTGGCTTTAGTTTTGCCACAGAATACGCCAAAATACCGCAACAAAACACAAACACACCTCCACCAAATACCGACACAGCAACAACCAATATAATCTCACCACCGACTACAACCGACACACCAAACACCACCCCAACATCAAATCTAAGCAACGGTATTAAAGACACCTTAATAGAAATCACAAGCAACCAAAATGTTTTGGAGACTAACACATATAGCTCTGAAGGAAATGTTTCGGAGACTAACACAGCCAAGCTAGTCGAAAAAGTTTCAAATAACAATAATAATGATTTAGTTGAAAAGAAGTTTATCATCACTATTCTTGAGAATAACAAGGAGCTATCCGGAGCATTCTTCAAAAACCCAACCAAAGAAAATTTTGAAAAATTTATAGCAAGCATCAACGAATCAACCAAAACACTTGCTCCGCAATTTGACGGTAACGAGGACGCTGCAAAACTAGCAATAATAGAAACTCTACAAATAATAGAAACCAGAGAAAATCTATCAGGTCGCCTCCCACACGAAATCGATGCCTTAATCAACGCCACAAGAGTCCAAGCCGGAGTCTACAGACCAACAGCCGGTGGCACACCCTCTCAATATGCCAACGCAACCCCTGTAGATCCATTTACAGAAGCTGTAGGGAGATTAATTAGCTCAAGATCAAAAAGCGAAGCAGACATCACTATCGAAGAAGTAAAAAGTCTCATAGAAGATCTAACGCTCACCGAAGAAAGAATAGCAATTGTTCACGGGCTACAAACCAGACCAGAATTTCAAGATGCAGTCAAACAGGTAACAAACACACTCTCTCAAGCTGAGGCATCAAAAAAAACAATTTTAAACCCAGACATTGCCGGACTTTTCGAAGAAACATCAAACAGAATAGTAATCGAACTCACCTCCGATCTTGCCAAAAAACTATCTCCCTCAAACACAGTCCAACAGACAGCCGCTGCCCCCCAGCCAAACACTCCTCCACCTCCAATTCCACCGGCCAAACCAATTGCTAACACAAACGACGATCAAGCAACAATAATCACTCCAACACGTCCAAAACTCACAAGAGAACAAACAAATAGATTGGTTGAAATCTATATCAAAGAAATAGATTCTTTTGGCTCGCGAAAATTCGCCAACGAAACCGAACGCATGGATGCATACAACAACATAATCGGAAAATACATTGAATACGGCCTTGTTTTTGACCTATCTGGGCGGACAAATTCCACTCAACCGCTTATACCAAATGGATACGGTGTCACAAATATTGCACTAATAAGACTTAAAAATAGATTCAAAACCCCAGGAGAACTTGTCAGACTTACCCCTACACAACAGGCAGAAATCAGTAATCTAATTACAGCAGTAGATACGACCACAGACAGTCAGCGCGCAGTTTTCCAAAGAATTCTAGATGAGAGAGTTAACTCGTTATTAAATGGCGAAACAGACACCAATCTTCCAGGTACTGCCACTAACCCCAACACCACTCCTGTCACCTACGAGAACATGATCAGTCTACCAAAAGAAGCCTTCACCGAATCACAACTCAATGGGATCGATAATTTAATAAAAATAATAAATAACACTAACTCACCAAAACTCAAAGAATCAGCAATTCGAGCACTAAAACAAATTGTGAACGAATATACCAATAGCACACCACAAGTAAATCTCATCTCCGAAGGCACTATGACTCGACTAGTTAATTCCATAAAAAACTTTTTTAGCAATATTAACGAGATTGGTGGTGTAACTATTGGGACTAAGCCTAATGGACCTACAAAGGTCATCAAAGGACCACTTGGAATAGAAGTAGTAGTTGCAGATAAACCACAGACCATAAACACAAAAAACACTCTTGAGTCTGCCATCCAAAAAACGTACAGTCCCGAAGAAAGAGCTGATCTCCTAAAGGCTATGGGTGTGAAACAAACAGAAGCCGAGCTTCTCGCGAATCCAACACCACACAGTGTTCTAGCAATAAAGAACTTCTTCCTAAAACCTGACGCAAACGGGCAAAAAATAACCCAAACCGAACTAATGAAAGCATTAATTGAATCTGATCTGATCCAGGTAGTTATCCACGACAGAGATCTGTTCTTCGAGCTAGAGAGACAGATATTAGAAACAACTAACTTCACTTACTCAGAACTGAAATCTGGAAAATATGGTGACCAAGTAGTTTTTGACATATACAAAAAATTACAAGAAAAAACTGGATTGACTCCAATGGATATATTCTCTAAATACAAACTACAAAACCTTGTTGTTCAAGCAGATCCAAAGTTTATATTCGAAGAAATATTTGGTACATACGACTACGAAGTATTTAAAAAGAGATTCCCAAATGACGATTTTGACGAAGAATGGCTACAAGCAGGTGCCAACTTTGCTCAAAAGGAATTCAACTCAGAATATGGCATGTCAGATGGTTACATAGACATAGGAATCGTCAACATTATCTTCAAAGAAATGTTAAATACACCAGACGAAGTAATTGCAAAATTCCCTCTTTATTACACCGACCCACTCAAAACACCTACTAATAACCCATTTGGAATTGGCACGCTAAAAAATTCATTTAGTATTTTTGACCAAACCGTTGGCGAAATGGTATACCTCAATACTATAAAAATCGAAAGCAACACATACCTCGTTAAGGCATATCTTGAAGATTATCTTGACCCAAAGGTTAATTATTTCCTAAACAGAGCCTACTTACTCAACGAATACACCAATGGTTTTCGAAACAAGATAACCAAAGCAGTTGAAGAAATGATCAGTAATACAACAAGTTCAAAAAATGCAAAACAACAAGACAACACCATCACATCAACCTCAGAAATAGAAAAAACTACACCTAACCAAACAGGTGAAGAAAATACTGGTTTAAAACAAATCAAAACGCAACGTTTAGTTGAGAGTTATGAATTACTTGTAGAAAAAGGTGCCAGATATGATTACATCAAAGAACTAAAAGCTAAAATCTCATGGATGTTAGGCAAAGATGTAGATATATATTCATCATCTTTCATCAATCCAGACTTCAAGAACCCTTGGGACAATTATTACAACTTAAGGTCAACTTCGTCCTTAAATTTAGAAAGCAAGTATCTACCCTGGATTCCCAGATTCGCCGGGCTAATTCACGGTTTTATGGCAGGCATAACAGTCTCTATGGAATTAGACATTCTTCCAGACCCGCTAATAGAATTCTTTTTTGGTTCTGACAATAATAGCATCGATATATCCACGGGTGGCATTGCACCAAAGACAATAACACCACCACCTTCTCCAACACTTACACCAACTCCGACCAAAACAATTAATTTTCCACTTACAAACTCCGAGATGAACAAGACTTCGGATATAATTAACACCTACGATGCAATAGTTGCTTGCGAACAAAACAAAGAAGCATATATCAAAAAT
>MFAQ01000009.1:49248-50734 GCA_001776275.1 Candidatus Collierbacteria bacterium RIFOXYD1_FULL_40_9 | reverse complement strand
AGGTTCGACCCCTGTACTCTCCGCAAAAAAGGTTGATATTTAATTCGGGTTTTGTTAGTATTATCGGTATGGGAATCAGGTTTGGAGGAGGCCAAGGAAGGTCTAAGGGTGGTGTTAACTCGCAAATAAATAGACGAGTAAATCCTATACACTATCGAAATTTGGGCTGCAATGTTGCAAAAGAGTCTGTTACCCCAAAACACTCAGAGCTGTTAGCGGAAACTGTAGGCGTAATTTTGGGAGATGGAGGTATCACTAATAACCAACTTAAGATAACTCTAAACTCAGTGCTGACTTGGGGTATGATAGCTTTTTACAAGATTTACTTTCAAAACTGTTTAAACTTCAGGTTGAAAAGTTTAAGAGAAAAAGAGCGAAAGCTTTTGATATTTTTATCTCTGGTGTTAATTTTGTGCACACACTAAAAAAGATTGGATTAAAAGTCGGAAATAAAGTAAATCAACAAGTATCTGTACCAAAGTGGATCACCTCAAATCCTAATTGTTCAAGAAGATGTTTGAGAGGGCTAATAGACACAGATGGTGGAATTTTTAAAAACAAATACAGAATAAATGGGCGTGAGTACTCATATTTAAAAATGTGTTTTACAAACAAATCTCTATCTTTAATTGATTTTGTTAGTAAAAGTTTAAAATTGAATGGCTTTAACCCTAAAATTTATAAAGGAAGTAAGGTTTGGTTGTGTTCAGAAAAGGAAGTAAAAAGATATCTAGAAGTGATAGGTAGTTCTAACAATAGGCTCAATAAATGGCTGGGTGATAAAATACTCGTAATGGAGAGGTAGTCAAGTGGTCGAAGACAGCGGTTTACTAAACCGCCATATCTGTAAAAAGATATCCAGGGTTCGAATCCCTGCCTCTCCGCATCATATATAATTTCCTCATCCGAACTTTACAAAGGAGAAAAAATGTCTTGTCCTTTTTGTGATTTTTCAAAAATTAAAAAGCGTACTATTGCCACCGTTGACGGCTTTCATATTGTTGCCTCGCTTGGTCAAATCACCGATGGCGGTTACTTGCTCATCATCCCTCAGTATCACACTCCATGCTTAGGCAACCTCGACAAGAACCAAACATTCAAACTAAATTCACTAAGTTATCACTTGTCGGCCATTTTAGAAGAAGAGTACCAAGAACCTGTCATTATATTCGAACACGGCATTGTCGGCCAAACCATTCCGCATGCTCAGCTTCACATACTCCCTGCCAAAATCAATATCAAATCCCAAGTTGAAAGAAACTTCCCTGGTTCTAAGATTGAAGCAATCAAAGACTTTCTAGCCTTGCAAAAAAAGTATCAAGAAACCAGAACCCCCTATTTGTTATGGACCACCCCCAGAAACAAAATGATGGTTTGTTGGAACCCACCTGCCCCTCCCGAATACCTTAGACTGCTCACCGCCAGACTTTTGGGTGTTCCAGAACGAGGTAGCTGGCGAAACATGGACTCAAAGTTGGACCAAGCC
>MFAQ01000009.1:44731-49208 GCA_001776275.1 Candidatus Collierbacteria bacterium RIFOXYD1_FULL_40_9 | reverse complement strand
AAAGGTGAACGGTATGGATCAAACACCAACTGTACTTATCAGCATGCAGTCTTACTGGGTAGGCTATCACTCCATCCGTCTTGATAACCATACCGTTGTAGGACAACTGATTAACTTGTTTTCAGAAAACAGAAGCAATAAACGAGTCTATATTATTGTCCATGAAGATGTTATTAGAGCAACAGGTATTTGGTCACCTGACCAAGCAATTACTGTTGCCAACAGACTGTTATTGGACCAAATAAAAACTTTGTAGATCCACTGTTAAACAAGTATCTTTATAGATTCCTCAAGTTCTTGGGTTACTTAAGCTAAACTCGGCTAACGCCGAGTTTTTTAGTGGGCCAAAGTAAAGCCCCAAACCACCTCTACTCCAGCGCTTTTTAATACCTTACAACACTCTCCCATGCTCGCTCCCGTTGTAAAAACATCATCAACAAGCAACACCTTTTTATACTTAAGATCTATCTCCTTTATCTCTGGGTTTAAATCAAAAACATCAATTACATTTCTCTTTCTCTTTTCTCTACTTAGCATTTTTACCTGCTGAGGTGTATTTACTTTTCGAATTAATAAATTTTCAAATCCAACCTCTGGCAACTTAGTTGCAAGTGCTTTTCCTGTTAGCTCCGCTTGATTAAAACCTCGCCAATTACTTCTATAATAATGCAGTGGGACTGGTACAACAAAATCAAATCTCTCTCCGATTTCTATTTCAACCTTTTTGAACAAACGTGGAATTAGCTCCTTGTTAAAATCGTATTTAATACTATCTATTACCTTTCTTACGCTAGAATCTCCATATTCAAATAAAGAAATTAAACCATCCAAATGACCTTTCTTCTTGCATCCCCCATGTGTCCACCCCATTAGTGACTCTTCTCCACATATAGGGCAAATTTGAGATGCAGTACCCAATTCTCGCTCACAAATATCACACAATACTATATCTAATTCACCGCAAATTGGACAAAAACGAGGAAAGAAAAAGTCGATAAGCTTATCTATCACAAGTAAATTTTACTTGATTTTTTATATAAAACATGCTAATATTATGGGACTTGGGGACGACAGGAATCGATGGGTTAGTTCATTTACAAGATGCAAGCCAGCTTTGGTCAAAGCTGTCAAAAAGACTAAATAACAACTGTCAATAAAGAAGACAAGTTACTTGGCTCCACCGTTTTCGGTGGCTCCAACTCTTTCGCTGGCGCTTACGCTTTTGCCTAAGCCAAAGCCTAAAGACGTTCTAAAGGTTATCGGATTCCAGGGTACTTTTAGGGCGAGTAAACACTGGATTGAATGCTTTGAGTTTGATTAATGCTCAAAGACTAATCCTTATTAATCGACCATAAGGTGTTCTTGTTTGCCTGAAGCTTTATGGAAAATCGGCAAACTAAGCTTGTAGTATCTTTAAATCAATCAGCTCAGACGTGGGTTCAATTCCCACCGTCTCCACAAAAAGAAAAGCTCTCCTTTGGGGGAGTTTTTCTTTTTCTTCTTGAGTGGGAATTGAAAGCCGGTGTCGCGACTGGCGACTAGGCAGGCATTGAGGCAAACTTAGTAAAGTTTGACCGAAATGAATTTCCACCGTCTCCACAAAATCCTATAACTTGAAAAATATAAGGTTTGGGAGTAAAATACCGCTATCTCAAACCATAGGAGCTGTTCATGAAAAATGTATTTAGGTCTCAGGTTGAAAAATGGAAAAAGGCAGACTGGCAAGACAAGGTCTACGGTGTTCTTCTTTTGGTGGGTATGATAAATGCCATACTGCTTTCTTTCATTCCTTCACTACACGAAAGTTATCTGTCGATAGCTCTAATGTTGATTTTCGTATTTACAATATATGTTGGCATTATCGATATTGCCGGAGGAATCATCGTCGAGGCAGGGAGCTTCAAGTTTGCACTGGAAAAGTCCTTCATCCAGATGCTTGGTGCGATTTTCTCTGCACTTTTCCTCGGAGCCATTGCGTGGACCATTGGCTTCTTATTATTTTCAGTACTGATCTGGTCATTTATTCCAAATCTAGACACTCTTCAGAGCCTAAGTCTAGGAAGAATAACCTCTCTCGTTATTACCCTAGGGGGAGGTGTTCTCACCATACTCGTCAAGTCATGGAATGAAAATAAGCAAAACAAGACAAGGTAATCCGTACAAACCTCACAATTGTGAGGTTTTTTGTCTTTACTTCCTCAAACTCCTAAAAAACTGAATTTTTTCGGTCAAAGCAACACCCATCATCTGATCTTTACTAGACTGCATTACTACAGCCGAAAGAAACAAATCAAATTCATCGTCACTCATTTTTTTGACTCTTGCGGAAATACCTTCTTCAATTTTTTTTGCACTCATTTTTCCACTAAATTCTCTTCCCCAAGGGTAAGCAGATACACATTCCGGCATAATTTTTGTCCAAAAGATATCCATATTTTTTACTATTTTTTTAATCGCCTCGCCAAACCTCTATCTGTATCTCTCTTCTTGATTTCTGCTCTTTTCTCAAACTTCTTTTTACCTCTTACAAGAGCAATCTGCAACTTAATCAAACTACCTTTATTATACAACTTAACAGGCACCAAAGTCAACCCGCTAGCCTTAGATTTGGTCTGTATCTCGATGATTTCACTTTTTTTCAGCAGCAACCCTCTTACCTTCGAAGGTTCATAGTTTTCACTACTATCATACTTATATTTGTTTATATTAAGTCCCAACAATTTTACTTTTCCATCCACAAAAACCACTCTCGATCCAGCAAAATTTACAGACCCACCCCTAATCGACTTAACTTCCGAACCAGTCAAGATAATACCTGCCTCGTAAGACTCTATTATTTCGTAATCAAACTTTGCTTTTTTGTTTACTAAAGACACACCACTAGTTTAACATCCCAACTGAAGACTTCAAAAGAATATACAAAACTCCAGATTCTCCAAAAACCACATCCCTAGCCTCATTAATTTTGTCATTTTTAAGTTGTTTCTCACAAATCCCTGTTGTTTTTAAGCACAAAACTACGGTTCCTTGTTTTGGAGCCAAAAGGGCAATTCTGTCGCCTTCTGCTTCCACGCTTATTTTTTCCACTTCTATCTCCTTGGATATGCCACTAAGTGAAAAAGACTCTTTGACCCCTCTTCTAAATCTCTCCAATGTATTTCCGTGTTCTAAAACCCAAATATCAACATCAATATCCATATCCACTGGTGTACTAGAAATAGATTGTCCTTCTTTTAACCATCTCTGTCTTTCACCAAAACCAGATTCCGTAACAGAATACTTAAATATTTCTTTGTTACCTTTCTCAAGAACATACAAATTGGCACCAAAAACTGCCATGCTTACAGGATCCGTTACTGCTGTATCAAAAACAAGGGAGTTAGATTCATTCCCGGCTATAAAAACACCGCCTTTGGTTAAAACAAAAGCCTTTTCTTTACTTATAACCGAATCTATCCATCCAAGCCCTGCTCCCTTACCTGCCAGAACCTTCATTTCTTTACTACCCAAAGATACAGAAATAACTGTTCCGTTCTCGCTACTTATAACCGAAAACAAATCTTTACTAGAATAGGCAATTCTACTAGCATTTACACCTGACCTAATTAACTCCAGATTAATCACCTCACTAAATTCAGCCTTTTTTTCACCAGACACTAACGTCCAAGACATTTCTATTTTTTTCTCAAGCAAATCAATCTTTTCTTTGTTTTCGTAATCACCTTTACCTGATAAAAATTTCTGTTTTGCTTCTTCAACCATGTTTTTTGCTCCAACTGGATTAATTTTAGCTATCTCCACCGCTCCATCTACCATTTTTTCTATTGGTCCGGAAAACTCAATCCACCTGTCTTCTTTTAGCTTAGTTTCCTTCTTAACACTGCCAAGGACCAAACTCAAAATCAACAAAGCAACAAATAAAACCCCCAAAAGAAAAACGCCTCTTTTTCTCTTTTTTCTCAAATTCTCGTCAGACATCGACAAGCTACCATACCGTCTTGCAAAAAAGTTCTTCAATCGACTACCAATGGTTTGTTTACCAACATACCTTTCTGTTGCCAGAATGGCAGTTGTGTCCTCGACTTTCTCAACCTTAGAAATGTCTTCTACATTAACTATTTTAGAGGTTTCTGTCTCTAACTTTTCAATCTCAGATTCTACCTTTATTTCAAAAAAACCGTGCACTAGTTCTGATTCTGGCAAGCTATCTGATTTTTTCATTTCTTTCCAGTTAGAACTTCCAACCCCCACCGTTATTTCATCACCTGTCTTTATTTCACCAGAAACAATCTTACTGTCTGCTAGACCCTCGGCTAAGGAAATTATATTGTCTCCTCTCTTAACTGTAAGACTAGCTTCTCCACAACAGACAGCCTTTATTTTTCTACTAGCATTCTCTTCAAAAATACTTAGCCATATACTATCAACTAATTTAAATTTTTCTCTAAGTTTTGAGAAAAAGTCACTTAAATTAATT
>MFAQ01000009.1:43041-44721 GCA_001776275.1 Candidatus Collierbacteria bacterium RIFOXYD1_FULL_40_9 | reverse complement strand
CCCCATTGAAATAATCATCTACCCAAGCTGTAATTTCCATGTCTAGCTCTGACCAACCTTCCACTTTTTCTAGTTTTACTACCCCAAAAAGAGATCCTTTTTGCTTTATTTCTGCGTCATCAAAAGGTAATTTTGCAAAAACTTGTATCCAAAAGTGTTCATCCTCTTCTTTCAGGTGACGAAAAAAATTTATTCCTAATCCATTATTCATTTTTGGGCAGTTTGTCTTTTATTTAGACTAATACCACTATAACAGTGATCAGCAAGCAAGTGAAGGCAAAGCCCCAGACCAACGCTTTTAAACTCCCGCCGATGGGATAGTTAACAACCCTGTTCATAAGCCCAGTCTGACGAACCATAATCAGCGACAATATCGACAATAAAATTAAGGAGACTTTTACAAGCAAGCTAACAACCAAATCAAAAGTAATGTTAAAACCAATTAATTCTTCCATACTATCTCCTGTTTTCCTTTTCCTCGTTATCTATTAATAGTGAAATAACTTGTGTAACTTTGTCCGGACTCGGAATCTTCTCAAAAGTAAAGGCCGAAAGTTCTCCAGACGCATCGGGTGTTTTTTGCTCAGAAGCTGTTTGAACCACAACAGTACCGATATTAAAAATACTATCTATTAGGCCAGTTTGAGAATAATTAACATCTTCCAGGTTATTGAGGTCCGCCACGTTAACAACCTTACTTAACAAACCAGAAAAATCCACATCCACCAAACGCTCGTCTGTAACTATATATACATTATAAAACCACAACAAAGAGTTAAGAATTGCATAAAACATCAAGGCCAAATACCATAAAATAGTCACTTTTGTCATAGTTAGTTCACTTAATACCGCAAAGAAAGGAAACTCTCCCCAGAACATCGGTACAAAAACGGCTATCGAAACCAAAGACAACCACCCTAGGTTAGTAACAGGGTGGCTTCGTCCCAACAAGATTACTTCTTCTGATTCATGTTGTGTTTCAAAGCTTAATCTGTCCGGGTTTACAACAAAAGAACTCCAAAAGCTACCATTGCCACACTTCTCCCCTAGCATTTTTTTAACTTGGTCTGATTCTTTTACTTTCTTTGCAAAAATCTCTGGCATTTGTATCTATATTGTATCAAACTGCCCCCTATCTCTTCTCCACATTAAACAAAGGACCAACAATCTGTATATTTGCTGGCGCCCTCAAATTAAAATAATTGATAAATTCATTTGCCGAAAAATTTTTAGAACCAGCATCCCCACTTATCGACACGGTTGTAACCTTACCAATCCCAAAATCAACAGACACACTAACAGACGAAATAGTCGAATAAGGGTTAACTTTTCTAGTTTTAAGTTCTTCCTTAACCTTATCTTGGTTCCAGGTCTCATCACCATCCGGGTTTGGCTTATCAGGCTGGGATAAATGTTTCTGTGTTCCTGAGTCGTTTTGTGCCAACATTAGCACGTTTACTATGTCAGCTACCTCCTCTGACTTCAACCAAGCAGACTTATTGTATGCCGATCTATAACCTTGAGCAGAATAAAAACAAGGCGAATCTTTTCCATAAGCTTTACCTTGCAAGTCACCAAAACCAGAAACGTCGCCGTTTGCGTCCCTAAGTCTTTTTGTGTGTGATGTATTTCTTGACCAAATATCGCCTGAATTAAAGGTATAACCACCCGAGGTAGAGG
>MFAQ01000009.1:37776-43002 GCA_001776275.1 Candidatus Collierbacteria bacterium RIFOXYD1_FULL_40_9 | reverse complement strand
TATCCAGCGCTGAGAATTTATTTCTTTTTTCACTACCTGATCTTGCTGACTAGGGTACAAAAAGCCTTTAGATTTTTGCTCAAAAAGTGCGTAGGATCTGGCCGCAATTGCTTGTGCTTCCAAAGCCTTATTGTCCCAGCTAGGCGGCATTTCGTGTAAATGCTTAAGGTACTCCTCTATATTCATTGATTCGTTGTTAAATGTTTGCCCAAATTCATTCTTTCCATTTACTTTTACCGTTTCCCCCTCTTTACCCGTTATAAACTCAAAATTGTCAAAGTAGGCTTTCAAAATATCTTCAGCAGACTGTCCTGCTTTTGCTCTTCCATTTGCTCCGTATTGGTCCATACCAACCCTATGTGGAATGCCGTACGTAAAAAAAGCAAAACCATTTCCAAACCCAGGATCAATTTTACGATCATCGACACAACTTAAACTTCCACCGCCCAAACTAGTAGGTAAGTTTAGACTTCCCAGTTTTTCAGCCAACAACTGCTGCTGTTTAGAAGAAAGTTGTGCAATTTTGTTTGTCAAGTCACTCTGATAGGCCTTTGCTTTTTTTACCTCACCCAAAAAGAAATTATTTTGCTTGTCTAACTCTGTTTGCAATTTTGCCAATTGCTGTCTCTGAACTTCCAACTTTTTTTTATCATCTTCTAACGATGAAATCTCATTAACCAAGCTAACAATTACCTGCCTATCTTTATCATTAGTGTCTTGTCTGTAGGCCAACTCTCGCCTTATTTCCCCCAAGCCTTTATTGGCTACCAAGTTTGCCCACAAAGGTCGAGACCTGAGTCTCTTATACATCTCTCTTAGTTTTACAGACAAAATCTCATACTGTTCGGCTACTTTTTCTCCTCTAATTTTAATATCAATCTCTGTTTGTTTTTGTTTTTTTGTCGCTTCATTTATTTGTCCCTGAATCTGTTTTATTTTGGCACTTAGCTTACTTATTTCCGACTCCAGTGGTTTGGTGGCTGCCACACTCATCTCTAGTGACTTGTTCAGGTCTCCAATCTGACTACTTAAACAATCAAAAAGAGCGTCTCCCGACTTCCCGTCACAATTTACCTCAGCAAAAACCCACCTCACTGACACAAAAACCAATAATAAAATTAACAAAAACCGCTTATACATCTATATCTAGTGTAACCCAATCTCTATCTACGATCTATCATCCACGATCAATATACCAACCGTCCGTGTTAAAATTAACCAAGCCCATGAAACGTCTTTATCTACCATTTTTTTTAGTTGGATCCATTCTTTTTTCTCTTCCGGGTAAGGTTTTTGCAGCTTGTCAAAACGGTGAAGAAATTGAAACGGCAATTGGCAAAATCTGCACCAGTGCTGACGCTGCAGACGGCTTCTTTGCCTCTATTATTAAAATCGCTGTTGGTCTTGGTGGTGGTTTAGCCCTCATTCTTATGCTTTACGGTGTTTTTATCGTCACCACTTCCGCTGGTATCCCCGACAAACTCAAAGAGGGCAGCGAAATCATTACCTCAGCTATTGCCGGCCTTATTTTTGTTCTCCTCTCCGTTTTCCTCCTCAACTTAATTGGTATTAACATCTTAGGATTGCCAGGTTTAACCTAAAAAATGAAAATATCTAACTTCCATATTAACGCTGTCGGTGATGCTCCCATCTCCACCCTCCCTGGACCAGATGGTACAGGCTTCTTCACTGGTGCAAACGGTAAAACAGGCACTATTTCCGATCTTCTCAGTAAGGGTGGGGTAGATGTTATCAATCTTGTTTTTATCGCCGTTGGGCTTCTCTTCTTTTTTAATTTAATTCTTGCTGGTTGGGATTACATGCTAAGCTCAGGTGATCCAAAAAAGGCGGCTGTTGCCAGCGCCAGATTCACAAATGGCCTAACAGGGCTAGTCATGGCCATAACAGCCTTCCTTGTTGTTAAAATATTCAGTACCATGCTGGGATTTAGTACCGGCTTCTAGGTAATAGAAAAAATGAATAACATACCACAACACGTCGCTATTATTATGGACGGCAATCGCCGTTGGGCAAAAAATCATGGCCTAGACTCCGTCAAAGGTCACGAATATGCTGCCAAAAATGCTATTGAACCTCTTATTGAAAAATGTGCGCAGCTCAAAATCCCCTTTGTCACCTTTTGGGCCTTTTCTACCGAAAACTGGCGCCGGGACGAAGAAGAACTTTCAGGCCTCTTTAATGTTTTTCGCTTTGCTCTTGGTACTCTAGCCCTTAAATTTATCCAAAGAGGAGCCAAATTAAAAATCTTGGGAGACTTAAACAAATTCCCCGAAGATATTGCCAAAAAATGCTTGGAAATGATTAGTGCCTCCTCCAAAAATCACAAAATTACCGTCACTTTTGCCCTAAACTACGGTGGTAGAGATGAAATTGTCAGAGCTGTCAAAAAAATCATCAGTGAAGGTATCAAATCAGAAGAAATTACCGAAAAAACCATTTCCGAACACTTAGATACCGCCGGTATTCCAGACCCAGACATCATTATTCGCACTGGTGGAGATAAAAGAACTTCCGGGTATTTACCTTGGCAATCTGTTTACTCCGAGCTCTACTTTACCAATGTTCTTTTCCCAGAATTTACTCCCAAGATGTTAGAAGACGCCCTCCAGGACTTCACTACTCGCGACCGCCGCTTTGGCGGCAACAGTTCGCCAAAATAAATCCAAAATCCCAGCAACCTCTACTTCTCCAAAACCTTTCTTCTCCAATCTCATCGCAAAATCGGCTTCACTATATATAGGAATGTCACCCCCAGGGTATTTAAAATACATAAACCCTTCGCCATAGTTAAACAAATCATGCCCATTTATTTTTTTTTCCTTCTCGGATTCTTTTATAATTCTTCCTGCAAATTCCACCCTTGCCCGTGTTTCCCTATAGATTCTTGGTATTTCCATAAGTAGGAACTATATTCGCAGCACAGTCTCAAACCCTCTCAACCCCATTTCTTTAGTTCTTTCTCGATTTCTCGATTTCTTGATTCCTTGATTTCTCAAGCTCTTGATTCTTTGAATTTTTGAGTTTTCGAGTTTTTAGTTTTTACACCTCTCTCTCTACCATATAAGTCGCAATCCCTTCTAAAAAATCTATAGATTCAGTGTTCAAATCAAATTCTCTAAGTTTTCTGGCTTCATCAGCTGCCATGCTAGCAAGTTTTTTTGCCTCATGCACAGAATATTCATAAGATCCAGTATCTCTAAAAATCTTTTTCACTTCTTCTATTTGATCAAGACTTGCTTTTTCTCTTCCCCAAACTAAATCGATTTTTTGCCTTTGTGTGTTGTTGGCAAGTTCCATCGCTTTTATATACATCATTGTTACTTTTCCTTGCAACAAATCCGAATTACTAGACTTTCCAGTTTTTTGCTCGTCCCCAAAAACGCCTAAAATATCATCCTGAAGTTGAAAAGCAATTCCACCATACTTTGAATAACTTTTGAGGATCTCCACCACATCTTCACTTATTCCACCCAAAATCGCCCCAGACAACAAAGGTGTCTGATAGGTATACAGGGCTGTTTTTGCATGGTGAAGATCCAGTACATCCTGCGAATTAAACTTACCAAGCTTAATCAAAGAATTATCAAAAGCTTGTCCAAAAGCTGTATTTGTAATCCCTCTCATCAACTGCTTTAAGGCTTTAATTTGTCTTTCTCTATCAAAATTGGCCTCCAAAAATCGCTCGTACCCCATGCACAAAACAGCATCTCCAACACAAACAGCCATGCAGTCACCATAGTGTGAGTCACCCTTTGCAAAGAATTCATGTGTTGTCGATTTTCCCCTCCTTACAATGTCCCTATCCATAAAATCATCGTGCATCAAAAGCGAAGTATGAATAAGTTCTACTGCTTCACAAACTTTCCATATTTCGTTCGTTTTTTCGATTTTTTGAGTTTTTTCTGTTTTGAGTTTTTGACCCAGTAAATACCCGTAATAAACCAAAGCCGACCTGATTCTTTTGGAAGATCTCAAATTGTGTTCAC
This sequence comes from Candidatus Collierbacteria bacterium RIFOXYD1_FULL_40_9, assembly GCA_001776275.1. Taxonomy (GTDB): domain Bacteria; phylum Patescibacteriota; class Microgenomatia; order UBA1400; family MFAQ01; genus MFAQ01. The sequence goes on along the minus strand of MFAQ01000009.1, from coordinate 38,995 downwards.
AAGCATGTGTAAGCATTTCACTAACCATTTTTTTTTGCTTTTGACTAAACCCAAAGTTTTTAGACCTTTCTACTTTCCAGTATTCTTTTAGTCTTTTGTCCATCTCTCCAACAAAACTTATCAACTTTTGCTTTGCTTTCTGTCCAAGCTGTCCACCAATATTATCCATATCGCCAATTTTACTGTAAAATAACCTCAAGAAACCAATATCCCAAAAAAACATGTTTGTTAAACAACTTTACGCAGCCAGCACCCTCGAAACTATGTATCAACCAGCCCAAAAACTGGGTGGTGAAAGCGTCCAGGTAAAAACAATCTTAAATCCTCTAATTGCCAACACTCTTGTAATTTCTGGTTTAGTAGCCTTTTTCGTTATTCTCTTTGCCGGCTTTGCTTATATTTCTGGTGCTGGTGACAAGGCCAAACTGACCCAATCTACAAACATGCTTACTTACGGTATACTTGGATTAATTATCGTCGTTTCAGCCTACTTAATTACCAAAATTTTAGGTACAGTGATTGGTTTCAAATTTTTTAACTAATATGTCTCTTTTAAGCAATATAGTCACCCAAGTTCACTCAGCGAGTGTAGATGTGGTTGGAAAAATAGATGTTCCCACTGGTGTCCCTTCTTCTCTCGTTTCTACTACACCGTTTGTAAGTGGACTGGTCAAATTCATTATGGTTGTCGGTGGACTGTTCACTTTTTGGCAACTTCTTATTGGTGGCTTCCAGTTTGTTTCTTCTGGTGGAGACAAGGGAAAGGTTGCAGAAGGTACACAAAAAATTCAAATGGCGATTACTGGTTTGGTTATTATGACCGCAAGTTTTGTCATTATTTCCATAATAAGTAAACTTCTTTTTGGGGAATTCTTCTTTATACTTGCTCCAAAAATTGAGACCATCAAATAAAAAATGAAAATATTTAACTACACTGTATATGCATCTGAAAGTTTGGGGGGGTCAATTGAAGGTGCTGGAATATTTCAAGATGTAATGGCTGTAGCAGATCCTTGTACTCGTTTTGGTGGCCTCATTTCCGCAATAATAACAACCCTTACCGTCATCGGAGGTATTGCTTTTGTTATTTACTTTTTTGTCGGTGCATTAAAGTGGATAACGGCAGGGGGAGACAAGGGAAAGGTTGCAGAAGCCCAGTCTGGGATGACACAAGGAGCAATAGGTTTAATAGCAATAGTGTCATCTTATTTTATTGTTG
>MFAQ01000009.1:34437-37747 GCA_001776275.1 Candidatus Collierbacteria bacterium RIFOXYD1_FULL_40_9 | reverse complement strand
TATACATTACCAAACGGAAAAAAAGTAAGATAAATAATGCAAAACGAAATAATTAATAGTGCCATATCGAGTCAAGTCCCTCAAGAAGCCGGTGCTGGGCTAGCCTTCTATATTGCTTCCCTTTGGCGCACCGTTGTCACCGTTGGTGGTATTGCTTTTATCATCTACCTTGTTTGGGGTGGTATAGAATATCTAACTTCTGGTGGTGACAAAACCAAAATAGCCGATGCTCAAACCAAAATAACCAGTTCGGTCATCGGTATTGCTATTCTTGTCGCCTCTTACGCTATCACCCTCTTTATCCAAGGCGTCTTTAAAATTAATATCCTCAAGCCAATTTTCCCGAATAACCTATGATAAATATAGTCAAAACTACCCTCGCCGCAGACACTGTTGTCGATATCGAGGCTGTAGCCACTAAGGGTAACTTCTTTGGCTATACCTGTATAGGTCACTTGGTTAGTAACATTGCCGCAGCTGGATTTATTGTTGCTGGAGTTATCACTTTTCTCTTCTTGGTTTGGGGTGGAGTGGACTATTTAACCTCTGGTGGCGACAAAACTAAAATCGAAAACAGTCAAAAAAGAATAAGCAGTGCCATAATTGGCCTCGCCATAATTGCCTCCAGTTGGGCTGTTTACCAGATTATCCTCGTTTTCTTTGGAGTCGATGTTGACAAAATTTGCTCGGCTAACCCCGTCGGTTAATCGATTCTGCTATAATAGCACCTAGATTAAGTTATTATTTACTACCAAACCAAACAAAAATGTCACTTATCTCACAAGTTTACGCAGCTAGCGGCACCATTGGCGTTCCTCAACCATCCGGCATGAAAATCACCGATATTGGTGTTCTTATTTCTCGCGTTATTTCTGTCGTTTTTATTCTTGCCGGTATCATGACTTTTGCATACCTAGTTTATGGAGGTATCGAATATCTAACTTCTGGCGGTGACAAAACCAAAACAGAAGCAGCACGAAGTAGAATTACCGCCGCCGTTGTTGGTCTTGCTATTGTTGCTGCCTCATGGGCGCTAATGAAGCTTATCGCCTTCTTCTTTGGCGTTGATGTCTTTGAAGGCAACATCAATATCCCCAAGCCTTACTAAAATTATTATTTGTAATTTTAAAGAGTCGAGAAATCGACTCTTTTTTTTGCACACAAAAGCATGTCATTCCGGACTAGATCCGGAATCCATACGAATCAGTTCCTAATTTTTAAGTTTTTGATTTTTTTTATTGTTGTAAAATAAAATCATGTTTTATAGTCTAATTCCAACTGTCAACGCAGCTGCTGTCGATAGTACTCAATGGGACGGGAGAGGTTGTTCCAGTGATGGCGTTGTAACAATAAAAGGGCTAGAGTGTTTAATTGAAAATATTCTTACCCCTCTGCCAGGCATAATTGCCCTTGTCGCTGTCGGTATGATAATTTTTGCTGGAATAAAAATTTTAAATGCTGGTGCAGATACCAAAGCTTATGCAGCAGGTTGGTCTACTTTCAGTTTTGCAGTTGTTGGTCTGATCTTACTGTCCGTAGTCTGGCTAGTTCTTGTCATCATTAAAAACTATACTGGCGCTGATATTTTAAATTTTGGTATTAAGCCTTAAATGAGAGTTCGTCTAAACTATTTGTTTTTTTTCTTCACTTTTATTGTCTTCTTTTTTGCTATCAAAATAGTCTTCGCAGAAACCAACACCACTCCGCTACCTCCAAGCACGACGCCCTCAATTTCTCCATCAGCCACTCCCATGCCCCAAAACCCAGCACCTCCAATAGGACTAACTCCTTGTGGCAAAACCATGTGTCTGCCAACCGAAACCTGTGTTCAATATCCCCAAGACAAAGACGAACACTGTGTCCCCACAGAACTACTACCCAGAATCCAAGCTGTACCTCCTCAAGATTTACCAGAAAATCCAGACGATCTCTGTCCAAAAGGTACCGGTGTCTACCCACCCAATAGCACTTGCACCAACAACATGAAATCTACTCAAGAAAAAATTACTGAATATGACAAAACTTGCATCTACCAACCAGTTGTTAAATACGAAGGCGACAGATGGTCTACGCCAGACAGCCCTGGAAATAAAGGAAAGCCGGCTTACGAAACTCAAGCTTACACAATGTGTGGAAACACAGACGAAGCTGGTCCAGGTAATGCTCCCTCACCACCAGGTAGACCAGACAAATATGACTGTGCTGTTAACATGCTTGTCTATACCGATGTCCGCGATGCAGAACTTGGCGGCTACGGACCAAGCACAGAAATGAGAGATGAAAGCTCTCCAGAGTACAAGTCTTCAGACTACATCGCCCAAAATTATCTCTACGACGCCTTTTTTGGTAAGTCTCTAGATTTATCTGACAATAACCGCGAATCTAGTCGCACCTATTGGCGACTCCTCTCCGCCAACACTCAAGCCAACTTACGCTCTTTTATTCTTAACATGGTTAATGAAAACAAAATGAACGACATTAAATTTGAATACACCGAAAGTACAGGAGACAAGAAACAAACAAGTACCAAAGAAATATATTCTAAACTAAAAGACCAATATATATTGTTCTGGCACTGGCCCTTTATTCGCAAAGGTTGTCTTACTGACTACCCTGTCTGTCCAGAATATGCTCAAGCCATAGCAGAATTAAAACCAAATCTTCAATCCCTCTCTGAAACTATCAAAAATACCCCGCTTCTTGGTGGAGCTCTACAACTTGCAGCCAGCTCTTATCAAACCTTCACCAGCAATCTTCAAGACTCTTATGCGGCTTTCATTCCCCTAGACTTTGATAGTGTCAGAAGTTACATTTTAAGAAAAAAATCAGGCGAAGAACAAGATATGTACGACTGGACACCAGCTCACACTGAAATGCTTGTCAATAATCCAAACAGAGGCAGATATGGTACCAACAAACCCTTATTAACCAACATTTCTCGCGAAAACATTCCCTATTTAGGAGCCATAGAACAAGGACTTCTCTCACCCAAGTTTGGAATATTATCCTCCATCCAACCTAGTTGGGTTACCACTAAATACGCAACCGACAAAGGTAGTACCATTTCCAATTATCGCTTTGAAAATAAACCAGAAGACTTCCCAGAGGTAAAAATCTATAAACAAAACATCTTAAGTTTTTTACAAGAACAAGTTGATAATTCACCTTTAGATATAGTTAAAAACACAGCTTTTTGGGTTTTTGAACAAGCCAAAGATCTTTTTACGAAAGATGACGAGACTAGACTAAAAGGATATACCAAAACCGATGTTGATCTCACAATAGACCAAGTTCGTTTTGCTTATGTCAA
>MFAQ01000009.1:28606-34423 GCA_001776275.1 Candidatus Collierbacteria bacterium RIFOXYD1_FULL_40_9 | reverse complement strand
CTCTTCCTCTAAGTTATCACCTTCTCTCACCCAAAACCGACCCCCAAGACTCTCCAATTCCCCCAGGGGAACCAAAATACAATGACCATCACCAAATTGTCACCATCTGGGGACCACAAGTTGGCTGGGCATGGGCACCAATTCAAAATACCCAATGTGGAGGTGTTAGTGGAAGCAAGGGACCAAGAAACAGAAACCCAAACAAAAAAACAGCTAACCCTGACGAAGACGAAATCTGTATTTGTTATCCATGGAAAGATGACGTTGACACATATCCCGATCCAAACGGTAATCCCTGTATCAACTATAGGCGCCACTGGAACGTTTTTGGTATCGAAGACGGTAAAGCATTAACTGTTTTTAATAATCCAAAAGCTATGGATGTAAAAAAAGCGATCGTTCAAGATAAAAGTTTCGCTCTCTACAACACTCTTATTCCAGACGAATTCAATAAAAAAACTCTCCCCGATGCCAGTATCGACGCACCTTATGCCGCCAATTACTCCGCTTTCAAAGGTACCCCAGAAGAAAATCCTCAAGAAGACTTAACTGGCTGTACTCCGCTCGAAGGAGCTGCTACTGCCCCAAACGGTAAGTCTTGTGTTCTAAACAGAGTCGAGCCAATAAACAGAATCAATAATAATGCCCAAGATACCGCCCACCTCCTCCAAAATTGTTGGACGGTCCCAGAAGGTCTCCAAAATTCTCTAAGATGTAAATACGAAACAGTAGAAGCCACCACTAGCGGTGGTGTTTGCAAAGGAGAGGCTTTTGCTAAAATCATCGGTGGACCAGCCAATGTCGAAAAACCAAGCGAAAAAGCCAGTAGTCTCTTTAGCATGGTTGGTAGCCTCAGTGAAGACCTTATTAAGGTCTATGCCGAAGCAGAAGAAGAAACGGGTGTTCCTTGTGAGGTCTTGGCCGGTATTCATTACCGTGAGGGCAGCAATAACCCAGATCAAGATCTCCAAAGCGGTGCACCTCTAGCTGGCAGGTCCCTGAAAGAATCTGCTGTTCAGGCTGCTCAAGAGCTTCTGGGTAAAGCAGGTGGAGCCATAAATAACATAGAGACGCTCATCAAAGCCCTCTCCTACTACAATGGTGGTGGCAATGCCAACTGCCAACCAACAGTTAGTTGCCCCGCTATTAAAAATGGTCGTTGTGGTAGTAAAGTCGCTTGTGATGATCTGCCTTCAACTGCTACAGTAGAACAGATTAAAAAAGCTTGTACTTGTGGAGTAGAAGCCGGGTCTTGTCGCAGTGTTTGCAACAACGGCTACCCATATGCAATCCCTGTTTCCCCAGGACTTTGTCCTCCAAAAGCAGTTGGTTACGACGATCCTTATGCTGTAGAACTCTGGAAAGCCGAACACCAAAATATGTTTGTCCTTTATACCTACGACTGTACTCAAACCCCACCCGTCCAACAAGATCGCCTTGGTACTTTCACTTTTGCTCTAGAGTATTATTTAAAAAACTCCAGCAACAGTAACCCTGCCCCGCAAGTAGATTCTGGAAGCCAGCTACAACAAAAATGAAAAACAAAAAAACTCTTTTAATCACTTCTACTCTTATTCTTTTGGCCATTATTATCTTCTTTACTATTCAAAGAAATAAGACTGGAGAATCAAAAAGCTTTTTCTTAAATACTATTCCTCTCTTAAACCAAGACAACAAGACAAAATCAGATGATGCAAAAGAGGTTATATATCCCCCGATAAACCCAGCCCAAACAAACTACCAAAAAGTTGCCGAAAAAATAACCGACCAAATTTCCGAAATTGAGAAAGACAAGATGGTAGACGACCTACCTATATACATAGATAATTTTGTAACAGGCACAAAAATTAACACCACTATTAATGTTTATTCTTTAGTCTCTGACCCCCCCACCTCAGTCCGTATAGAAATTTATGGACCAAATTACAACAACGCCGGTCTCCTCAGTGAAGATGCCAAAGCTTTCAAGGCTAGCTTTGAAGAAATCAAAAAATATTTAAAGTCCAAAAAAGTAAACTTGAGCAACCTCCAAATCATCTACGGCAACCGACAATACATCCAAGACACTGCCACCCTCTGGGTAAAAGAATTCAAACTTTTAGATTGACAAAATAAGGTCAAATAAGGTACAATAAAGGTATGAAACAAGTCCAAAAACAGGTCAAAATAAGCCTTACAGACCAACTCTACGATTTTCTCCTGGGCCAGTCAAGCCAGCTAGGTATTCCTGTTACCCAGGTAGTAAAACACATGATCATCGAGAAAGCCCAAAAAGACTCTTATCCTACCTACAAAGCCTCAAAGCGAACAGAAGAAGCCTACAAACAGGCCATGCTCGAGAAAGACAAGGCTATTCTAGTAGAGGATATCGACGAATACTTTGCAAAATTATAATGAAAATAGAGTTTTCTCCTACCTTTCAGTCAAAACTTAAACAAATCAAAAAGAACAACCTAAAACTATTTCAAAAAATTCTAAAGCAAGCAAAGTTATTTCAAATCAACCCCAACCATCCTTCCCTCAGAAATCACAAACTCTCTGGACATCTTCGAAACACCAGAAGCCTGTCTGTAAGTATGAACATCAGAGTTTTGTATAACATAGATTCAAATGGATCAGCCTACTTTTTCGATATCGGCACTCACGACGAAATTTATAAAAAGTGATACAAAAAGTGATGCTTTACAAGTCCTCATTTAGGGACTAAAATAGGACTCATGGCCCAAACACAAGCTACCCAAATCAAAGTAACCCTCCCAAAAGAGCTCTATCTGCTTGTCAAAAACAAGGCCGATCGCTTTGGACTCAACTTAGCTTCCTACATGCGCCACCTGGCCATCACCGACTCCAAAGATGACTTCCCAACTTACCCTATGACAGCCAAACAGGAAAGAATTTTAGATAAAGCCCTCGAAGATCACAAAAACGGCAAAACCCTTCGAGTCAAAAACGTCAGCGATTGGCTCAAAAACATGTAAAAATGATTCTAAAGACAACCCCATATTTTGTTAAGATTTTGTCTAAGAAAATCAAGAGGAATCCCCTCCTCAGAAACAAGATAGATAAACAAATTAATCTCCTCATTAAAGACTACCACCACCCGTCTCTAAAAACCCACAAACTTTCTGGAAGCAGAAATGATCAACATTCCATCTGGATCGAAGGCAATATTCGCATCACTTTCAAAATTGTGAAAAATGTAATTATCCTCGTTGATCTAATCACGCACGACGAATATTAATCTAGTTTTTCCGATTTCTGAAAAACTGACACATCGAAACACTGATTTCCTGTACAATTTTAGTGTACTCACTAACCCCCCGCGTAACACAGATATCCACGCCTAAATTTGGACAATCTGGCAGTTCAATTGACGATTTGTCCAAACTCAAACAAATCCACACAAGAAAATTAACTCTTTTTCTTACAATATTACGCACGAAAAGTTCCTAGTTCCTAGTTAACTAGGAACTTTTCGTGCTACAATAAAAAAAGATATGAAATCGAGTCAAAACATTCTCAATTATCTTAAGAAAAACAGACAAGCTACCGGTCAAGAACTTAGTGAGCACCTAGAGATTACAGACCGTGCTGTTCGAAAACAACTCTCGACTTTACTAAAAGAAGGTCTTCTTACAAAAAAAGGGCACCCGCCAGTAGTTTACTATCAGCTCAATACCAATTTCACCCAAGACAAAGCTAAGCTATCCAAAAATATTCTAAATATCATCAATAAAAAATATCTCTTTATCACTCCAACAGGAGAAAAGCTCTTAGGTTTTGAAGGTTTTGCAGCTTGGTGTCAAAAACAGAATCTTCCTGTAGAAAAAACCGCACAAGAATATGTCGAAATGTTGGACAAATTCTCTAAACACAAAAGGGGTGGTGTAATTAACGGCCTTACAAAGCTCAAAAATACTTATCCAAAAGTTTTTCTTGACGCTCTTTATTATCTCGATTTTTATAGTATCGATCGTTTTGGTAAAACCAAGCTCGGACAGCTTCTCCTCTATGCCAAACAAAGTCAACAAATTTCTCTCATGTCAGATTTAATAAAAGATATTTCCCCTGCAATCGAAAAATTAATCAAGTCTAAAAACATCACCAGTATTGGTTTCATTCCACCTACTGTCAAAAGGCAAGTTCAATTCATGACCATACTTCAAAAAAAACTTAAGTTAAAAATCAGAACAGTCACGATCAAAAAAATCAAAACCGATGTTCCTGTCCCTCAAAAAAGTCTAAGCAAGCTAACTGACCGTATTGAAAACGCCAACCACTCCATAGTTGTCAGTGACAACACTCACCACAACAACATACTTCTCATTGACGATGCTGTAGGTAGTGGCGCAACTCTAAACGAAACTGCCAAACAAATTAAACAAAAAGGAATTTATGATGGCAAAATCATCGGCCTTGCAATTACGGGTAGTTTTAAAGGTTTCGATGTCATCAGCGAAGTTTAAATACCAATTTCTCCTTCAAATACCCGCCCAAACCTTGTATAATTTTTACAGTACATACTAGTCAGCAATTTATACTGCGTCATTCCAGACCAGATCCGGAATCCAGTACAAATTGTTTTCTAAAACCATATCTACAAACTTCATAATCATGATTAGAAAAATTACCACAACAATCCTCTCCTTCCTCCTTATTGGACTATTCACCCTATCCCTCCCTCCAAAACCAGTAAGGGCTGCTTTTGACACCGTTAAACTTGTTGAATTCTTTGGTCCGCTTAGCGAAGCAAGTGTTTGGACCGCTGCAGACGAGTTTTGTCAAAAACGCTCCGGCGAACTTATGAATCTAGAAACCTGGTTTTCTGGCAAATGTGGAGAAGAAGTTAAATCTTCCATGCAAGGTGAAGGTGTTGGGTTTGTCGATATTGTTGCCCTACAGGGTATTGAATCTCTTTTTAGTCTTTTTAAACCAACACACATCAGCTTTCTCGACTATATAGGAAAAACAATAGATTGGATGATGGAAAACAGCAGCAAACTCAGTGGGGAGCAAGCAAGTAGCTTTGAACTAACACCTCACCCTTTTCAGAACACAATATCTGGTGGAATTTCAAAAGGCTTATCATACCTGTTGCTCACAAAACCCGCAAGCTCTACAGAATACATTGCCTATGTTTCTAACAATCTTAAAAACAACAAAATAATTGAGAATACGTACGCTGCCGACGGTGGGTACGGCTTCCAGGCTCTATCCCCCATTCTTCCAATATGGAAAGCTTTTCGTAATATTGCATATATGCTATTTGCAGTTGCCTTTGTTATGTATGGAGTAATGATTATGTTTAGGATTAGAATTGATTCAAAAACTGCAGCCAATATAACACTCGCAATACCAAAATTAGTTAGTACCCTAATACTAATTACCTTCTCCTATGCGATTGTCGGGCTTCTTATAGACATAATGACAGTTTTTATGGCTCTTAGTATTGATATATTAAGAGTTGGAGGAATAGTTACAGGATACCAGAACGTATTTATCAAGGCCGCTAGTGGCCAAAGCAATATTGGATTAATAGGTTCTTTGATTTGGAATGGCATAGTCGGTTTTCTTGTTACTCCAGTAGTTATTTTAAATATCATATTGGGTGGTATCTTTGGTAATGCATTGTCTTCGCTTCTTGTTCTTGGTGGCACAGCAGTTTTTGCTCCGGTAAGTCTAGGAGTGATAGGTTTTTTGTTTGTTGTTTTTATTCTTGCTTTGCTTTTTGCCTACGGAAAAATATTTTTTTCGGTACTCAAATCATATATAACCATTGTTATCAATCTCATGTTCGCCCCAATAATTATATTAGGT
>MFAQ01000009.1:6475-28588 GCA_001776275.1 Candidatus Collierbacteria bacterium RIFOXYD1_FULL_40_9 | reverse complement strand
CTAGCTAATATACTAGATGGTTTTTCTGGAGTCTTTGGCATAACAGATTTATCAACTGGATTGTGGGGTTTTTGGACACCACCAATGACAAGTTTTTCTAGCACCCTAGTCAGCGGCTCAAACAATGCAAATGTTAATTCCGGTGCTGCGATGCTTGCACTAGTTGGCTTAATGTTATTATTCATGGCTAGCAAATATGCAGACATGGTTCTAGACGCTCTCAAGGTACCACCATTCAAATATGGGTCTGCAATCGGAGATTCACTTAAATGGGGGTGGACAAAATCTGGTACTGTAGGTTATGGAGCAGAACCAACTTACAAGGCTGCAAGTAATGTTCTAGGATTAAGTCCCGGCAAACCTTTCTGGGACACATCTAGTACCGCAGGACCAACAACTCCACCAGCCACCCCGACACCACCCGCCACACCACCTGCAACACCTTGTTTGGTTGGTGATTCAGAAATCAGCACCCCTTTCGGAAAAGTAAAAATAAGCAACATTAAAAAAGACGACATCGTCATTACAATGGACGAAAATGACAATTTTGTTACTAGTATTGTTTTAAACATCTCAAGCAACAAAATGATGGCCACTCCACTAATTTCAATCACTTTTGACAACAAAGACACCATCACCGGCACGCCTGAACATAAACTTGGTAACGGAAAAACTTTTTCAGATCTATCTGTTGGTGACAAATTTAATGATATGCTAATCACAAATATAGCCACAAGCAACACAAGAAATGCAATAGTTTATGATATAAAACTGGCTAACAACAAACACAGATATATTGCCGACAATATTCCTGTTTACAGTTCAATATAAATAACATTGACCTCATAAAAAACTAACTCCTATTTAGTTCTCAGTATCTAATGCTTGGTGATACTTTTTGATTTGGTTTAAAATAAGCTCTCGCTTTATATGCACCGACAAGCTGTCCCTTTCCTCCTGTATAAAAAGCTCCACCTAATTCTTTTAAGTCGTCACCATGCAACCATCTGTTGTCATTATTACCTTTTCTTATCTCCGATTCTCTTGCTGTTCCAAAAGCATTGTCATATTTACCCATAAACAATGTATCCAACAGTTTTGTCCTAAGTTGAATATTTTCATCTTTTTTCCAATCAGGGTTGTTTTCCATCTGTGTCCATACCCATAAGAACACTACTCTCTGACGTGTTCTAAAATCATAATGTCCCAGAGCATCATTTATTGTTTCAAGGCGCTTATATAACAACCCATTTTTAGGATCCCCTTGTGGAGATTCAAGCAATGACTGTAAGGTGTCCTTACTCTCAGAAAACATGTTCGCCAACTTAACCGCTTGACTTTCTCTTTTTTTGATCAAGGCAAACACGTCTACCCCTTCGTTCCATCTAACATTGCATAATTTACGGCTCTCAATCAAATCTTGCATTGTCAAACCACTATCAACTTCTCCTGCTGACAAACTCTCCTTCAAAACTAAATCATTGGGCGGAATTCGAACCACACAAAAAGCCTTAGTACCATCGCCTTTTTTTTGTAAATCGGCCAAACTTGGCATAAATGATATTTTTTCTGTTGCTCCAGAACTAACAAAGGACGCCTTCATCTCAGATGATAAAAACTCAGCTTTGTCAATATTTTGCAATACAGCTAACCCATCTGAATAAACTGCATCTTTGGATACATTTCCTTTTCCTACAATTCCCAAAAAACCTGCCATCATCAAACCTATTTCTTCAAAATATGCTCCACCTGATCTCGATGCTATTAAATCTCTAGTTCTGTTCGCATCGGCTACAGATAATTTTTCATTAAATAAATTCCTGGCTCCGGGCAACACCGTGTCAATTTCTCCTTTTGCCATTAGCCAATACAATCTAACTGCTTCAGCAATATATTTTGAACCCAAACCATGTTCGTTTCGATTTCCATCCATTTCTCGCAATAAACTATTGCACAGTGGTCTGTCTGGGAATTTATAGTTTGAATCATCCTCAAAAGCTTTTGTGGATAATGATTTAAAATCTTTTCTGTAGTTACGCCAATTATCAAATAAATCAGTCACTCTTCTCACTAATCCAATTTCATCACCATCTCCTTCAAATTGTTTTTTTACTTCTTCGGGTGCATACAAAAAAGCACTTTTTTCCATCGGCCCAGCAGTAGTTCGCACTTTTATAGCAAACAAACCATTTGTGTTTTTTTCTCTCTGTTCACCAGAACCCAAAAAAGGCTGCGCAATGCTACTTAGCTTTCTTCTAACCCATTCCCTCCACGCGACAGGATCACCATTTTTGGGAACATCACCTTCAGCAGAAGATATTTCAGAAGTTGCACCCATACTTTGAATTTCACCTACATATCTAGCACACTTTGCCGACAACTCAGCTAATCTATCTACATCGCCAGCAGAAGTTGATTCCTTGCCCATTTCCTCTATGATTTTTCTGTTGATATTTGTAAGATCTCTTGTTAGGGCCAAGTAGTTTGGCACCTGTCCAGCACTCAAAGTAGCAGAAATGGCACGCCTGATAGCTATGTTTTGACGTTCAATTCTCATATCCAGTTGACTAACAATGTCAACATTTGGTACACGTTCTTCCTGTCGTCGAGCCTGACCATCCCCAACTCCTGGTTCAGCTACCGGCACAACATCCACAGCATCTTCCTCCACCCATTCCTGCAACTTTTCTTTGGTGACACCAAGTCTTTCAAAGGCGCTAGTATCCTTATCGTTAAGTTTTTCACTTCTTTCGAGTTTACCTAACCTTCTCCTCATCCACACTCTATTTGTTTTCTTATCGTCTTCACGCCCTTTCCCTCCTGTCAAAAATTCAATGTTGATACCAACTTCTTCCAGTTCGTCTCTAGAATCTTGCCTTAACTTCTCAAGCTTGGCAATATTTTCCGTATTACCTCTTGATTGTGTTCTAATATACTCATCCTCAAAAATTGCACGTCTCGCCTTTATAATAAATTCTTCCTTTGTGAAATCGTTTTCTTTTTTCTCTTTTTTTTCTGGATTTAGCTTTTCATCTTCTTCCTTAAGATCAGCACTTCTCATCGCACCTACAGCATCTTTTGCATCAGCCTCATCCTCCGGCTTCTCCTTAAAAACATCACCACTTTTTTCCGTTATACCAAAACTAGCCCTTAAAGCTTCGGGACTTAATGGTTCCGCAGGTAATGGTTCTCCAAATGACATTTATCTTTGATTTATAGCCCTATAACACCCTAATTATACCACTTAAGCCTCAATAATCTGGCCATACTTGCATATTTCTCTACCATCTTCGGATATTCCCTCCTTGCCTTCTCTTCCCCCATTTTCCACACTTTTGCCATGTTTGCCATATGTCTAAAGCTATTTTTTATATCATCTTCATTAGCCCCAGCCTCAATTAAGTCTGATATTGTCCCTCTTATCCTCACTCCGTGAGACTCTATTTCTAGGTATAGTGTCTTTCTCTCTTCTCCTGTAACTGACCCTAGCTTTTCTAGTAAACCGACCACTTTCATCCACCTTTCGTTCTCAATTTCCTCACTTTCTTCTCCTTCCTTAAATTCTGTCTTTTTTGGTACAACTGGCTCTTTTGGCTCACCACCTCCATCAGCAAACAAAGACTTCAAATACCTTTCTGCCACTTCTTTATCATCTTTGTTGAAACCAATAGAATCTAAAGCCTCTCTGACTCTTTCCCTGTCTGCCAAATTAACATCAAATCCAATATCTACTAACTCTCTCAAGTTATCTTCTTCGCTTGGTAACCCTGGTCTCCTAATTTTTCCACCAATAGCCAACCAGTCCCTGAGCTTTTGCTTCATCTCTGGCGTAAGTATAAATTCTTTCCCTTCAACAGCATCAAAAAAGTATTTTTTAGCTCTTTCAACGCTCGGAAACCTTGGATCTAGTTCTCCAGCAATTACATTTACTGCTACAAAAAACTTAACAGGGTCATTAAATCCGTCAGGTACCATCTTATAAAGCTCTGCTTTTGTTTTTCCTGAAAAATCAAAATTATCTCTATCAATCTTTACCTCACCTTTATCTTTTTCCTTTTTACCTTTTTCTTGATTCCTCTTCCTCGCCTCCTCCAAGTATTCTTGAAGCTTCCTTAACCTTTCTTTGTCTCCACCAACCATTTTTTCAAGCAAACCAACGTCCCATCCTCTAGGAGTTCCTTCTTGTAGTTTAAAATATTCAATCAGCAAGTCTCTTACTCTATAATCCCTAGGTTCTTTGTTTGTTTTTCCATAAAATGGATGCTTTTTATCTAAAGGTTTTGTCACCAATGAAAAATTATGAATCACAAAATATCTTTTACGGGCCTGTTCTTTTTTCTCTTTTGAATGTTTAACCTCTTTTCTAGGATATACAACCTCCAGGTCATCCAAAAATTCTCCTCCCAAATACTCCAAATATTTCTCCCTCTCTTTATCTTCAACAGGCACTATACCTTCTATCTTCACTTTTTCATCAGCATTCTCTACTTTTTTTTCATCCAATACAGAGACATCTAGTCCCAACTTCAACAAAATCTCTCTTTTTAAAGCCCTCAACAAGGGTTCATTTTGTTTTTTGTCACCATTTCTATGATCCATGTAACTTATCAGTGCTTTCTTTATTTCAACACCACCATCACCAGCCTTCTTATAAACATCTTCCAAATTAACCCCAACCTTCTGCAATCTTAGATTTGCTTCTTCCTGAGAAAAACTTTCTTTCCAATTTCCCCAAGTTGTCATCAACAAGTCATCAAAGAAACCCTTATTCATATAATTTACCAACTCTGATTTATTTTTCTCCGACCCCTCTGTCTTACCCAAGTCTTTAGGACCTCCCTTAACTTCTTCTTTTATATTTTCTTTTCTTGGTTGGGCTTTCTCACCATTCTTAATTCTCTCCATCATCTCGTCCACCACAAAAATATCTCCTATTTCCTTCTCTACTTTTTCTAAATCCTCCCTAGAGCCATCTTCATAAAACTTCTGCAAAAGTTTTTGTCTCTCTTCGTGTAAGGGTTTAATTTTCTCAAACAAATTTTCAATATCTTTCACATAAACACCAACAGATATAAGTCTATCTTTAACTTCTCTTAAATCTCCCACTCTGTTAGCTAAGGTCATTAAATCTTCAATCAGTCTTAGTTTTCCAACAATATAATCATCTTTATCAATAGCTGATAAACCATCTTTACCTTCTTGAATCAAGTTTTGTCTATGGCCCAAATAGTGAAGTCTTGATCTCTGGTAACCTACATCCATTCTCTTGGCTCTCTCTATTATCTCCGTTTCTTTCTTATCAATTACCCGATCTTTATCACCAGCACCTTCATTAGCTACTTTTTCTTCTTCTTCAGGTCTGACTGTTTGAGAGATTGCCTCAAATTCCGTCATTAGTTTCACAATTTCAGGATTTCTTTGTTTCTCTTTTCTTCTTTTTTCTTTTTTCTTTTTTTTCTTATCTTTTCTGTCTAAAAATTCATCTTCGTCATTCTCCCTACCATTAATATCTATTTTGAGTTCTTGCTCTTCACTAGGAGATTTAAATTCCTTTTCACTACTACCTGTTTCTACGCCACCAACAGCTCCTCTCTTAAACAATCTAGCAAAATCATCACTATTCAAACTATTCGCATCAATATCCTTAGCTCCCATACCTCCATCATACCTAAATACCTACCCAAGTTCCACCAAAAATTACTCAAACAACTTCTCGATCTTTTCAAAATAATTGTCGCTAGTCACCACCTCCATTTTATGTGACAGAGGAAAAATATCTTGTGCTTTTACTTTTTTTGTCTTTATCTCCAAACATATATATTTTTTATGATAATCCTCTAGCACCAGATCCATCTCTTTTCCTCCGTACTCTCTATAAAAATAAACATTAAAATTTTCTCCAGCAACTCTTCTTTTCTTCTCTATTTCCGACACTACAAAGTTCTCAAACACTCCACCTTTATCCGATCTCAGATCTAGTGATCGAAAGTCCCGAACTAATATATTCCTGATTCCTAAATCGTAAAAATACAATTTACGAAGCTCAGAGACTGATTTACGCCTATTTGTTTTAAATGATAATACTGGAATCAAAATATAATTTTTAATAAAAATTTCAATATAACTCGATACTGTTGTTACATTTGCCTGCAAACTCGAAGCAATCTCTCTTACTGAAACCTCACTTCCAATCTGCAAAGCTATCTTCGTTAAAATGTCCTTAGCCAGCTTTGCGTTTTTCAGGTTGTAAATATCAATCACGTCCTTCAAGACGTAGGTATCCAGCAAATTCTGCAGTAAATCTGTTTTTTCGACCTCTCCTCCGTCTGCCAAATAGACTTCTGGATACATCCCAAATATTTGCCCTTGGTTTCGGTATTTATCCAAGATATCTTTCCTCTCGTATGCCTTTATTTCCTCGCTCGATTCAACTTCTAAAATCGAGAGAGGCAAACAGTATATTTGTGTAAAACGACCAGCCAGACTATCAAAATCTTTCGAAGTTTGCCGAAGTTCACTACTTCCCGTTGCAATTACTTTTACGTTGAATTCGTCAAATAGTATTTTTAGTGCCAAACTCGACTCTGGATAGTTCTGCACTTCGTCTATTAAAATAATCTTATGCTCATCTACAATTTTTTGTAACACTGACAGATCTGGTAGAAACTTTTCTCTGTGTGACTGTAAATCAAAGTTAAAAACTGGTACTCCTAGCTCTTTTGAATACTTTTTCAAAAGTGTTGTTTTCCCAGATCTTCTCGGTCCCCAAACAAACAAGATCTTGTTACTGTCACTGTTCAAATAGTCTTCAACTCGCTCTTCTATAATTCTTTTGATCATAACCTATACTATATCACTTTTGTACCATTTTGTATAGTGACAATATACAATTTATACCTATTCAGGCACAAACCAATACCAGCTCGCATACCTCCATCATACCCGAAAACTACAACACTTTTTCCATTTATCTTATTACTTTTTACTTATATTACCTACTCCAAAATCAAACTCTTTAGTCCTAGTGCCCTGTCTAAAAAATACTTTTCTGTCCCTCCCCAATCTACTTCCCCTAAAAAAATTGGCAGATCCTTAGCTGTTTGCACATTTGTATAGGCAGTCGCCAAACTCTCAGGGGGCAGAGACACTTCAAACTTCGTTCTATATTTTTGCCTTACTACCTCATCACTCCACCCTAGTTTTTCTAAGCACAGTTTTAAGTCAAAATAATCTCTAGATCTTGACCTTGTTGTTATGGCTTGTATTTTATTTACAGCAATATCCTCTAGACTCGAAACTCGTATTTTTCCCAGCATCTCAAATTTACCCATATGAGGGAAAGGAAAATAGGCAAAATCTAACTTTAAAGGTTTTTCTTCTTCTGTGTAGTACAAAAACAAAGTCAGTTGACCATTAAGGATCTGTTGTTCAATTTCTTTTATTTTTAGTTCTGGACTTATCGACTTTATCCACGCCAAAATTTGAAGTTGATCAAACTCTTCTTCTGCAAAAAAGTCTAAATCTTCCGAAAATCTGTGTTGAAAATAGTAATGCGACAAAGCTGTACCACCAGTAAAAAATAATTTATCTCGCAAGTATTCGTTCTTTTCAAAATAGAATAGCAGTTTTTTCTGAAAGTCTGTTAAGACTTGTTTTTCCATATTAACCATTTGTACATTTTTTCTCTAGCAGGAATTAAGTTCGGTATTAGTTTTGACCAATTCTTTTTAACTCTCTCTAAGGACAGTTTCTCCCCATCTAGTCCATAGTTCATTTTTTGAACCAAAGACCAAATCTCCTTTTCTTCTTTGCTCATTAAATTTGTGCTTGTATTCCAATTTTTCATCGATATATCTATTATACTTCATTTCCCAATTTACCCACCAAACACGATATACTAAAATATATCTCCGTCCAAAAGATCCAGGATCTATTTCTACGATCTACGATCAACAATCTATGATCTAACACATGGCTATCCAACAACACCCAGTACCCCAAGACATCAGCAACTATAAATTTAGGCTGATTGGTGACATGACCATAAAGCAGTTTGCTGCTCTTGGTATTTCTATTGTCCTCTCTGTCATGACCTACTCAGCACCCCTCCCATTTTTCTTTAAGTATCCTCTTTCTTTTATTCTTCTCCTTTTGGGTGTTGGAACTGCCTTTGTCCCTTTCCAGGGTCGAACCTTAGACGTTTGGATAGTCGCTTTTATTAAATCTATCTATTCTCCTACTCAATATATTTGGAAACACGGTCACCAAGAAGTAGTCACTGCTCCAATATCAGAAAATGCCACTCCTCAAACACCTATTGTAAACATTTCTGCCCCAGCAACAGACACAACTCCAGTAACCAATCAATCAACAAACGACTCAACACTTGATTCAAAAGAAACAAACGTCCCCCTTGTCAAAGGGGGAAATGAGGGGGATTTAATCCAAACAGAACCAATAATCGAAACAAACAACCAAAATCAACCCATTGAGCAACAGCCAGTCATTCAAGAAGTGCTAAATACAGCCCAACCAGTATCAGAAACAATCACGATCGACAATCTATCATCTAAGATCCCTCAACCTGACATTTCCTCTCTACCCATCCCCTTCACCCCCACTACCCCAAATACTTTAGTCGGCCTTACTCTAACGCCACAAGGTCAAACCTTAGACGGAGTTCTAGTCGAAATAAAAAACCAAAGTATTACCATGCGTGCTACCAAAAGTAACAAGCTTGGTCAATTCCTTTTTGTCAGACCCTTAGAAAACGGACTCTATCAAATCCTTGCTGAGAAAGAAGGCTTCAAATTTGAAAGTTACAGTATTCAATTAACTGGCGAAATTATTAATCCTCTGCGTATTCAAGCAATCTAAGTCTATGCCAGCCGAAATTATCAAAGCTTCCACCCAAGAAAGTTTAGATATTTATACCATTCAAAATCATTTAGTCTTCTTAAAAGACGGCACCTGTTCCCTTGTCCTCAAAACCAACGCTTTAAACTTTAATCTGTTATCCGAAGAAGAACAAGATGCCACCATCTACACTTACGCCGGTCTACTAAACTCTCTCTCTTTCCCTATCCAAATTGTTATTCGCTCTCAACGCAAGAATATTTCCGATTATATTAATTTATTAGATGACGGTATTCAAAAGAGTGCCTCCCAAAAAGTCAAAGAGTCTCTCCTCTCCTATCGCCAATTTGTAAAGTCACTTGTCAAAGAAAACCGAGTTCTCGAAAAACGTTTTTACATTATTATTACTTTTTCTGCTATAGAACTTGGTATTAGTAAATCTACTTTTAATCCCTTCGCCAAAGAACCCCAAAAACCTCCCTATGAACTGGAATACATCGAAGAAAAAGCCGGTATGGCCCTCTACCCCAGAAGAGATCATATTATTCGCCAGTTTGCTCGTATTGGCCTAAAAGCAAGTCAATTAAATACTACTGAGCTAGTCACTCTCTTTTACAACATCTACAATCAAAGCAGTACTAATCCTCTTTTAAATCCCGAGGTTAAATTTACTCTAAACAACTAACATGGCCATCAACTTATTTAATTTAGGTAAGAAAAATATTCCACCAGACCAGCAACAGCAGGTTGTGGATCAGGAAGTACCAACAGATTCAGCTCCAAAAGTGACCGATGTTACTCCGCCTCCCTCAAAAAATATTTCTCAAGGGGACCTCAACATCCAAGACACTATTGCCCCTTCTGCTATCGAAGTTGATTTTTCATTTATCAAAATCGATGATAGCTACGTCCGTACTTTGTTTGTCACCGGCTACCCCCGCTATGTAACTGCCAACTGGCTCTCTCCTCTCATTAATTTTAATCACTCTATCGATATTTCCATGTTTGTTTATCCAAGTGACTCCAAAGATACTCTCGAGAGCTTGCGACACCGTATTGCCGAAATGGAAGCCGAAATTAATACTGATATTCAACGCGGTCGTATTCCCAGAGCCGCCACTGAAGCTGGACTAGAAGACGCAAAAGTTCTTCAGTCACAGCTCGTCAAAGGGGCAGAACGCTTCTTCCAATTCTCTCTATACATAAGTATTTCTGCTGAAACTGAAAAAGATCTAAACACTACCACCGCCCAAGTCCAGTCCATGCTCGCATCTCTTCTTATTATTAGTAAAACCGCCTCTCTTACTATGGAAGATGCCTTCAAAAGTACTCTGCCATATGCCAAAGACAAACTAATGATAACTAGAAATATGGACACCACCTCGCTCTCTACCACTTTCCCCTTTACTAGTTCTGAACTCTCCGACAACAAAGGTATTCTTTACGGCGTTAACGCTCACAATGACTCTCTGGTTATTTTCGATCGCTTCTCCTTAGAAAATGCCAATATGTTAATTTTGGCTACCTCTGGTGCTGGTAAAAGTTATACTGTCAAACTCGAAATTTTAAGATCTCTAATGTTCGACACTAGAGTTATTATTCTCGACCCAGAAAACGAATATGAAATGGTTGCCAAATCAGTAGGAGGTAACTATATTTCTTTTTCTACCAGCTCTCCACACAAAATAAATCCTTTTCAAATTGCCAAGCCCAATGAAAGCAATGAAGATGAAATGGGCTACAAATACCTATTTCTAATGTCGCTTCTCAAAATTATGATTGGTGAAATGAACCCTATTGAGGAAGCCACCATGAACCGTGCTCTAGTTCTCACCTATCGACAAAAAGGTATAACCGAAGACCCTGCCACTCACCATCTAGAGCCACCTAGGATGGAAGACTTGTATCGCTCCATTATTGGTATGGAAGAATCAGTCAGTAAAACTTTGGCTGCCAGATTAGAGCGCTACGTTATGGGAGGAATTAAAGGCATTTTTGACCAACAAAGCAATGTCGATATTGATGCTCCTATTACTGTTTTTTCCCTCCGAGATATTGCTGACGAAATTCGCCCTATTGTCATGTTTAGTATTCTCGATTTTATCTGGACCCAAGTCAGAAAAGACTTAAGAAAACGCATGCTTGTTGTCGACGAGGCCTGGTACTTAATGCGCCACGAAGACTCAGCCAAAATCCTCCAAGGTTTTGTAAAAAGAGCAAGAAAGTATTTCCTTGGTGTTTCCATTATTTCTCAAAACGTAGACGACTTTTTGGGTTCAGCATACGGTAAAGCTATTATCACTAATTCCGCTCTTAAAATGCTTCTCAAACAATCCTCCGCTGCCATCAATCAAATTGCCGAGGTCTTCTACTTGTCCCAAGGGGAAAAACAACTCTTACTGTCTGCAGGTGTCGGAGAAGGTATCTTTTTTGCTGGTATGAATCACGTTGCTATTCGTATTTTGGCCTCCCCTGACGAACATATTTTGGCCAGCACCAAGCCAACCGATGTCCTAGATCGCCAAAAAAAACAACAAGAGGAAGATAATAAAAATTCCAGTAAATTAGACCTCAAGTAAAGGTAATGCCAGAGACAAAAGACTTCACCTTAGACATAGTCAGTTTACATATAACGTCTAATTTTATATCTGAAAGGAGAAAACCTGACCAACTCTCTACTACCGATCTTTCTTTCGTCTCCAGATCATTAAACTGCTACATAAAATTTCAAGAGGCAGCAAACAACACACCTCCTGATCCCAACATCGATGACATAGGAAAACTCCTATCCTCCACCAATACCATAACTTTAGACAATATTGCAAAATACTTAGAAAAGCTAAGTAACCAAACCGATCAGCCAGAAAAAACTAGCAAACAAAGAGCAGAATCCGATCAAAACAATATTCCAGCTGAACTTGAATCTATGGTTGCCCTCTACAAGCAACATCAAGCTGATCTGTTGGACTCCGAAAGAGAACACACAATCTCTGACACCATAAAAAACATTAGAAAAGACTGGCTAGAAAAGGAGAAACATCGCCTAATCTACGAAAACGCCGACAAAAAAAGGCAAGAGGAAATAGACAAACAAAGAGAAAAATTCTTCAATCAGTCTGTTGACCCTAAAAAAAGCTACGAAGAAAATACAAGAAATATTCAAACTGTCGCCGAAAACATATTAATCGCAGAAGGTATAAGTAAAAGACTTTCACACGGTGACTATCAAAAAGCTATAGACCTTATTACCTACTCCATTCAAACTGGTGGAGTAAATATAAATAATAAGAATAGCCTTTTTAATGTCACCCAATTAATTAAAAAAGATTTCCTAAATGAAGAGACAATAATTGACAAGGTTGATGATCTCGTCCAAGAAGAAATTAAACAAAATGAGATTAATGGTTATGAAGACCAAGATCAAAGTTATGACACTAAGCTAACTTACGCCGAACAAGATATAAACACCCACTATACACTACAAGCCAAACAGTTTGTGGGCAACCTCGATAAAATTAAAGATTTTGATACCTATCAAGATGAAGCTAAAGCTGAATCAGATCGAATTCTAAATGGTTTAAACAAAGCAATTCCCAACCCGAGAACACTGTATAACAATAATTTCGAAATAGACGAGTACAAAAATCAGCTAGAAAAAGCCCTTCACAATGACACTGTTGAACTAAACAAAAGATATGCCCAGCAAGGTTCAAATCAACGAATCCAAATAAGACCTAATTCCGTAGGAGATGAGGCTAGAATCTCTGGAAGCTTAAGCCAAACGGGTGGAAATATAAGCCCAACTATCGTTGATCTCTACCGTCGAGGTCTTACCCCTCAAAAGCTAGATAAAATTTTAACTCTCCCCGGTTCTAAAACTTACGAAATCTTATCAAAAAACAAATTAGTTCAAAAACAGATTCATTTTCAACTCCAAAAATTCCACGATAGCAAACTAGGAGGGGAAATTAATAAGGGGTTAGAAAAACTAAAACCCCTCTCCGATTCTTACTATCGCCTTTCTGGCACAGCTCAAAAAATTCTAGATCCGGTAGGTACCGGCAAAGATTACTTAAACAAAAAAATTGGCCAATACGCCGGCAGGCAAATTTTAAAAAATACCAGTAGTGCTACTGCACAAAAGTTCGGCAAATATTTGTTAGAAAACGGGCTCAAGGAAGGAGCTAAGAAATTTGCCGATGCTACTGCCAAGAAACTTCTAATTGAAGGAGCTAAAGCTGTTGGTGTCCAAACTGCCAAAGTCGCCGGTATGGCTGCAGCTGACTCTACCATTGCTGCCGCTGCTGTAGCCCTAGGAGTCCCAACAGCGGGGTTAAGTTTAATTATTGCCGCTGCACTGGTAGTTGTTCAAATAGGCTACGAAATTACCATAGGACTTCTCAAAAAAGGTTGGCAAGAAATAAAAAATGCTTTTGGTATTACCGATGAAGATGACAAAGAAAACATAAAAGCTTTCCTCTTGGGTCTTGCGGCTCTCGCAGCTACCGCTGTTGTCATAAACAAGAATGCAAAATACTTCGCCACCGCCACCAAAGTTGCCGCAGTCTCAGCTCTTGGTATTATCTGGCTCTCTCTGGCTACCATTTCTGTCTTTTTGCTATTCACTTTTATGGTTGCCCCTCTCCTCTCCACTCTCGTCCAATTCGACTCCGAAGAAAAAGTTAAATATACCCCAAACGGTGTATCGGAAGAATCTAACAACAGTGAGTGTGGTTGGCCTATTGCGGGAAGCTATAAAGTTACACAAGGCCCAGAAGGTACCGCAACACACGGAACCAATAAGCTTCAAGCCATTGATATTTGGGGACCAGACATAAATGGTAAACCTGTCATATCTAGTACAGATGGTAAAGTAATATTTGCTGGTGTAAGTGGTAACTACGGAAATGCTGTCTACATTGAAACCACAAATTCAGCCGGCACTTTTCAGGTTGTTTATGCTCATTTATCATCTATGTCTGTCTCAGCAAACGATCCTAATGTTAAAAAAGGACAAATTATCGGCTATGTTGGCAATACTGGTGGCTGGGAAGTTGCCCACATTCACCTGGAATACAAAGGTATCGACTATAACCAGTGTCCCGCTGGAGGTGTAAAAATAGAGGTCGGTTGTTCGACTTTTGAAACTTGCGGCGAAATTATGACCGGTGCGATTAATACAATCAACTAACATGAATATTAAGCCAAAAGCAAAAAAAATCTTATATATTGCAGCTGCTATATTACCGATAGTTATTATCGCTCTACTTGGAAAACCGCTTACCAAAAACTCCACAACCCAAAAAACGACAGTTCCAGTTATAAATAATAACAATACTTATAAGTACGCACCAAATAGTGATATATCCGCAAAAGATCAAAATATTAAAATTGATTTGAGCAAAGCCACAGTAAATATAGAACAAAAACCACAGAGCGTATATAAAGTTACAATACCTCTCGTAACAGAAAGCCAAATTGACACTCTTATTTCAAATCTAAGCTTTTACCAAAAGGACCTTATTGATGGTACTCCAACAGGTGACTATCTATGGGTAAGTCAAAACAAAAGTCTCTTTTTGTCTATTAACCAAAATCAAATTATTTACACAAACAATGACAATTACCAAGAACTCACAAACACATATCTAAGTAACGAAGAGATCAAAAGTGTGTCTGTTGAATTTATTCAAAAACTACTTGGTAGTAGCACACTAGAAACATTTGACTTAGACCCAAAAATTGAATTTCTTTATCTGGAGCCAAACAGTATTGAGAGTGAACCTAAAGTCGTACCATACGACAAAGCTAATCTGATAGCAGTAAGCTTTAATCAAGATATCAATGGCTTACCAGTGATAATTGATTCACCAAACAGCGAAATAATCAGAATCACAATCAACAAAAACAAAAAACTTGCAGATCTAAGAGTTTACGGGGGTTACCTAAATACCAAAAAAGACAATGAAACACAAATTCCAAGCATAAGTAATTTGGATTCCACAAAACTACACAGAACTAGTTACGCAAAAGATATTTCCTCGGAAAAACTTTTTTCCGAGACCAAATCGATCACTATTGCCGCCGACGATATCTCACTTGCCTACTATTACCAAAACAATGGTTTTCTTGCCCCTGTCATAGTTATCAAAGGAAAAATGACAACAGGTAGATTTACTGAGTTAGCCACTTTTATCTACCCAATTGAAATTAACTCTGAGTCCTTATAGGCATTACCACCTGTAACCACTTCTCATCCTTACTATCCCTAAACACACTTGGTTTGAGCTCTCCCTCGGTCTCCCATTCTACAAAGTCACTCTCAACTACAGGTAAAAAATCCAACAAATATTTTGCGTTAAAGGCCACATTTATCTTCTCACCCTCTATTTTTCCTTCGATTTCTGTAACGTTGCTTCCTATTTGGCTATTTTCCGCGCTCACCAGCAGCTTGTCTTCGACTTTAACTCTTATAACATTGGCCGACTCCCTTGCAAACAAACTAGCCCTCTTCACTGCCGACACCAAACTCTGCTTATCCAAAGAAATTTTTGTTGTGTATGTATTTGGAATTATTTGTTGGTAAGGAGGAAATTCTCCGTCCAAAATTCGACTACTCATCTCCATTCCTGAAAAAACAAAAATTACCTGCTTAGAGTGCTTGTCTATCTCAACTCTAAAACTTTCTGCAGTTAGTTCTGATATGACCTTCAGAAGCTCTCCAAGTGACCTAGAAGGGATTATAACCTTCTCTTCTGTGGATTCACCATTGGCCTTTAATTCCATTACATTGACCGACAGCCTAAACCCATCGGTAGCTACAAAAGTAATATCCTTGCCTGTTATCTTAAACAAAATACCTGTAAGGATTGGTCTAGTATCATCCTTAGCTGAAGACATTATGACTTTATCAATTTTTTTTCTAAATTCAGATGAATTAATAGTAATTCCTTTTGTGTTTGAAGTTGGAATAACTGGATAATCATCAGCCGACTGACAAAGAATTTCAGTATCCACACCCTTAGCTAAAATCTTCATCTTAAGTTCCGATACTTCTATATTAATTCGGCCTTCTTCTAATGTGGAAACTAAGTCATAAAATAATCTTGCAGGAACAACTACTTCACCCTCTTCCTTTACCGTCGCTTCTATTTCCATCCAAAAGCTTATTTCCAAATCGGTTGCCGTTAAACTAGTTACGTTATTCTTTACTCGAATTAGCAGTCCAGACAGAATTGGTAAATGAGGTTTATTACTTATTCCTTTAAAGACTACGCCAAGTGCTCTTTTTAATTCGACTGATGATACTTCAAATTTCATTGATCTATTCTAACACTCCTAATTTAATTAAATATATATAAAAATATAGTAGTTATATTAGTAGAGGGTGGGGATATGTTTATACCAAGTTCAACTCGAGCCTAAAGTTAGTGTTGTTAACCAAAGATTAACAGACTTATCAATCTTTTTATATCCAATACTCTAAAAGATAGGCACGTTTTTATTCGTAAAACTCACCAAGTTTGTTTATAGATTTCTGGATAACTTTAGTTATTTATCCACCATATCTAAAAATAAAAATTATCTATCCTCTTTTCTTTTACTTATCCACACTATGTTGACAACTTGTTGATAACTATGTGTACAAGGCCTGCTTAATAGCCATAACCTTACTTCTTGTTTCTGTGTTATTTTCCTTTAATTCTCTCTCTATTTTTTCCACCGCATGCATTACCGTTGTATGATCTCTTCCCCCCATTAGTTCTCCTACTTTCGCGTGTTGTATTCCTAAAGTTTCGCGAAGTAGATACATTGCAATATGTCGGGCAACTACCAGGTCTGCTTTCCTACTAGAGCCAAGCAGCTCTTTATTTTTAAAGTCAAAATACTTAGCCACTGTCGAAATTAATTTTATTGGTCTCACTTTTACCTCCCTAATTGATTCAGCAGGTAGACCCATTGTCTCTTGGACAATTTCCTTGGTTAAGATTCCCCCTTTTATTTCTGCTGTCGTCACCAATCTCATAAAGGTTCCTTCTAGTTCTCTACTATTGGTCTGATAACTGTTAGCAATTAGCTCATAAGCACCATCATCCACCTTTGCTTTTGTCTCTTCAGCTCTTTGTCTCAATATGGCAAGACGCATCTCAAAGTCAGGCAGTCCAATGTCCACCATCATCCCCCCCAAAAATCTACTTTTAAGTCTATCTTCTAGTCCTTGTATTTCTTGCGGTTTTCTGTCGCTGGTCATTATTATTTGCGCCTGTTTGTTTGTTAGTTCGTTGAAGGTGTGGAAGAACTCTTCTTGTGTTTGTTCTTTGCCACCAAAAAACTGTACATCGTCAATTAGCAAAGCTCCAACTTGTCTGTACTTTTTTTTAAAAGCGTCGGTCATTTTTGATCTAAAGGAAGCTACAAGGTCGTTTGTAAATTGCTCGCTAGTAACACAGACTACCTTACCTACTCCTTTTTTGATTAGCTCGTGTCCTACTGCATGCATTAAGTGTGTTTTTCCTACTCCTACTCCCCCGTAAATAAACAGTGGGTTGTGTCTGCTCCCCGGGTAATCAACTACTGACTTGGCTGCAGCAAAAGCCAAGCGATTAGACCCTCCTACCATGTAGGTATCAAATGTATATCGAAGGTTTAGGTTTGCCGTAGTACTGTCGTTCCTCTCTGATTCTTTAAATAACTCTAACTTCGGAACATCGGCTGGTGCCGTACTTTGTCTTTTTGTCTCTTCCACTTTTCTTGTCACTACTATAAAGGCTATGTCACACTTTTTACCAGTTATTTTCTCCGCTGACTGTTTGATACTAAGGTAAAATTTTTCTTCTATCGTTTTGGTGTGGTAAGCTGTCGGAGTTGCTACTTCTATAATGACTCTGTCATTGGTTAAGTCGGTGACAGAATTAATAAAACACGGCTTAATCCACGCATTTAGACTAGCCCCCGAAAGGAGACTCCCTAGTTCCCCACAAATTGATATCCAAAGAGAATCACTGTCCATATTTAAGTTCCATTCTGGTAAGTTTTCCACATTTTTACAACCCCCAATTTTCCCGAAACTAATCATCCAAAAAAATATTTAGGATCTACAATTCACGATCTATCAAACTTAAGTTATAATACAACCATGCCAAAAAGAGTCTATCAACCAAAAAGCATCAAAAGAGTCAGAAAACACGGATTTAGAGCCAAAATGGCCACTTCGTCTGGACAAAATGTCATAAAGCGCAGAAGAGCCAAAGGTCGAACTAAACTTGCCTTAGTTTAAAAATGGCACTTCCCAAGACTAATCGTCTCTCTTTGCGCACCAGTAAAGAGATTTTTTTGGGAGGTAAAAAATTCTACTCAAATTATTTTACTCTCATTAAATCTACGATCTACGATCCAATATCTACAGAACTTAAATTTGCCATAGTTGTCTCCAAAAAAGTTGCTCGCAAGGCTCATGATCGCCATAAAATTCGCCGCCTTAGCTCTAGTCTTATTTATCAGCTTCTTGGTAACTTTCCTGTAGGGTCTTACTTGGTTTATCCAAAAAGTACTATTCTTACAACTTCCTTCTCTGACCTACTTGCTGATTTTGCTCAACTTGTCTCAAAGTTAAAATAAAAAATATCGTCATTGCGAGCGTAGCGTGGCAATCCAGAAAATGATTCACATATATCAAAAACATATTTCTCCATACTTGCATATTCTGACCAAAACTCTTTTTGGCTCCAGTCAAGGTTGTCGCTTTTACCCTACTTGTTCAGAATACTCCAAATTAGCCTTTAAAAAATATAGTTTATCTAAAGCTCTCTACTTGTCGACAGTAAGACTCCTCCGCTGCAATCCTCTTTTTAAAGGTGGTGTCGATCCCCTTCCTTAGGTGATAAAATCAAAAACATATGCTCGAGCCCCTAAACTACACAATTTATCAACTTTTAAGTTTCTTCTACAAACTTGTTGGTGGTAATCTTGGTTTTTCTATTATTCTAGTAACCATCTTTATTAAGGTTCTTTTGCTGCCACTAGTTATTCCTTCCATGAGGTCAGCCAAAGCGATTCAGAAATTAAAGCCCGAACTAGATGCCCTCAAAAGCAAACACGCCGACAAAAAAGAATTACAAGAAGCTCAAATGAAGCTTTATAAAGAAAAAGGGATTAATCCTCTCTCAGGTTGTCTTCCTCAAATTATCCAAATTCTCATCCTTATTTCTCTCTACAACGTTTTTATGAATTTCTTAAAACAGCCCTCTATTGCTGGTATTACTATGAACCCTTACTTCTTGTATTTAGATCTAACCAAACCAGACAAAACTTATATAATGCCAATTCTTTCTGGAATAACACAGTTTATCTTTTCTCTTATGATGCAAAGTGGTGTTGAATCTCATGTTCACAATCCCAAGTCACAAGTAGAAAAGAAAAAAGAGGAAGACAATTTGGAAATGGCCCAAACCATGCAACAACAAATGCTCTACATGATGCCAATCATGACTACAGTCGTCAGTATCAACTTCCAGTCTGGTCTGGTTCTCTACTGGGTGTTTTCTACAATTTTTTCAATAGTACAACAATATTACTTCTCTGGTCTCGGTGGATTGGTTAAAATAAAAAACATCCTAGCCTTAAAATTTAAATAAACAAAAAAATGGATCAACTAAAAGTCTCTGAAATAATTGGTAACATACTTTCTCAACTCAACCTTGACGAAAACCAATATAAGATTGAACTAGAGGAAGAAAATATAAATATAACCTTAAGCTTGCCAGTTGAATCTGCGGGAGTTTTTGTTGGTAGACACGGTGAATCATTATCGTCTTTACGTATGATATTTTCTCTCATTCTTTTTCAACGATTTAATGTTTGGCCAAAGATCCACCTAAATGTAAATGACTATCAAGAGCGCCGCGAAGAAGCTCTCAAGGAAATTGCAGACTCAGCTGTTGAGAAAGCTGTTACTCTTAAGAAAGAGATAATTCTTCCCAATTTAAGCTCATACGAGAGAAGAATAGTCCATATGTATCTTTCAGAAAGATCTGATATAAAAACGGAGTCTCGTGGAGTGCCACCTCTACGACAAATGGTCGTAATACCTGTCTAATGGTACTATAAAATACATTTGTGGTAAGTAATATTATTTTTAGGATTATTCTAGTACTCCTTCCTAGTCAACTTGGTTTACATTTATGGCCAGAATACTCTAGAATTTTAGGCCTTAAAATAGATTATCTCTCCCCTACTATCTATCTAACACATCTCCTTATTGTTTTTCTTCTGGTAATAAATAACAAGAAAATATCTATTGAGATCAAAAAACACTTCTCTCTTCTTAAAATTATATTTATCTTAATCTTTGTAAATATATATTTCTCAATAAATATTCCTCTTACTTCTCTCAAATGGATAGAGTTTTCTTTGTATTTTCTTTTCTTTTTGTATCTTAAAAATCGCAAAAATCTACTTCAAAAAAATCTAAAATATCTCTACATATCCATATTTCTTGTTTTTGGTATTCAACTTCTCCAACTTGCAGGTCAAAAATCCCTGGGAGGGCTATTTTATTGGCTAGGAGAAAGAGGCTTTGACGCCTCTACCCCAAACCTTCCTAAGTATCAATTCATAGGAAGGGAATTTGTTCGCACCCCTTCGCTCTTTTCCCATGCCAACTCGCTGGCAGGGTTTATGTTTCTTTCTTTACTCTCTCTAAGACTTTTTAACTCAAATTTCTATTCCAAGATAATTACACTAGCCAGTATTATCGTTTCTGGATCAAAAAATGTTATTCTCTTTCTCCCTCTCTATCTTATTAAAAAAACCTCTCTAAAAAAAGTTCTCATAGGTAGTCTCCTTATAACAATGGTCTTAATAAACTTTTCGCAGACTTTAAATAGTAGCCTTTACACAATCAGCTCCAGACTATCTGGTATAAGTCACTCAACCGAAGTAATCAAAAATCATCTCATCTTTGGTACTGGTCTAGGCTCGTACTTAAATGGTCTAGATGATAATCTCACTGGTTCCCAAATAACCTATGAAAATTTACAACCAGTTCATAATATCTACTTGCTACTTCTCTCAGAATTTGGCTTGGTCGGAGTTACTCTCTTAGGTATCACTTTCTACTTCTCAAAAATAAGTCCTAAACAATCTCTTATTCTGTCCGCCGTTCTCCTTACTGGTCTCTTTGATCATTATTGGCTAACCCTAGTTCAAAACAAAATGCTTCTGACTATTCTTCTTGCCTCCTTTCCCGTAGAATATGAAACATGAGTGATTTTAGTGAAATAACAATAAATACAGACGGTGGATCTAGAGGTAATCCCGGCCCTTCGGCAATTGGTGTAATTCTCAAGTCTGGTAACCAAAAAATTGGAGAAATTTCCGAATATTTAGGCATAACCACTAATAATGTTGCCGAGTACACTGCTGTTATCAAAGCTTTAGATTATTTGGTCCAAAATAAGATCATGGCTGACCACCTTCTTTTTGTATTAGACTCTGAGCTTGTAGTAAAACAAATAAACGGCTTATACAAAGTAAAACTCCCCCATCTACGAGAGCTAAATCAAAAAATAAAAAATCAAATTTCAAATCTTATCTTGCAAAAACAAATCCAAAAAGTAACTTTTGTAAATGTTCTTCGTGAAAAAAACAAAGAGGCCGACGCTCTAGTTAATTCTTGCCTCGACTCCCAAAAATAAATCTCCCAAAATAACTGAAAATTGAGATCTGATAATTAACATCTTACAGATGTGGATAAGTATATTTAGTCTTGAACTTAAATTTTCATGTGTGAAGAGTTATAACTAAAAAAAATACTATTAAGATCAAAAGTTTTTAAATAAATAAGGCTAAATATTAAAAAATAATATGTAATAACAATTTATAAACAAAAGATATTAAATCGATTCCTTTATACTTAGATAAAGATGCTTAGCAAAAAAAAGACCTCAATACAACTGTGGAGCAATAATCGTCTTTTAGAGGACAGTTATTTTCTATGTCAATCGGAAACGCTCGAGTTCAAAAAATATTCCAGAACTATCACGTCTAACTATTTGCTTATCCATCTAGATTTAGAAGAAGATCTAGCAAACACAACTTCCAATCTCTTTCCTCTTTTGTCGTCTGTCTCAGAAAAAGGGATAAAGGTTTTAGCTTGTCTCTCTTTGTCCTCAGGCAACAAAACTTCCCTTTTAGAAAAATATTTAGGGATTTTTAATTCTCTTTATGAAAAAAAAATAAACATAAGGACACTTGTGA
>MFAQ01000009.1:1481-6453 GCA_001776275.1 Candidatus Collierbacteria bacterium RIFOXYD1_FULL_40_9 | reverse complement strand
AATAATATCTGCTACTATCCGATATCATTAAAACAGTGTTTGCCCTCCTACGAAAAACTTCTTTTTTTAAATAGTACCCAGTCAAAAAACTATTACTTATCAGGGCAACCAACAAAAGATTCAGATTTTGCCTACTTTTTAAATAAAACATATCAAGAAAAAACTCGCAGCGAAATTGATATAAATATTGTAAGTGATGTGTCAGAAACGACCATACCTTATCAAAAAGTCATCGAAACTCAGGCTGAGCTGAACATAAAAGTTGAAGATTACTTTTTTGAGGATCTTAAAAGCTTCATAAATAATCAAAAACAGGATACTTTCACAGAAAACACCAATCAGGTAAAAGTAATTTTTTTTAAAAAGATATTTTTAAAAGTAAAAAAGAAAGTACATAAAAATATTGAAGGTGAACCAAAAGAAAAACTTCAGTTGTGGGCTTTAAAAAAAATAGAACATTTTGCTTTTAAAATTATTTTTGCTGCAATCTTTGTCTTTTTTATATCTTCGTTTTTATTTGTAGGTAGTGCATATTACACTTTAAAATCGCTAGAATCGGCTGTTTTTAACCTCAAAAAAGGGGACTTAATAAAAACTTCTCAAAATCACCAAAAAGCCAAGATCTCTATGTCAGTTGTAAATGCAAATTTTCAAATAACTCACCCTATTTTAAATTTGTTCAGTAAAAATCTCGGCAATAAGAGCCACAACATTGCAAACTTTTTGGATTTTACACTAACAACTTTCGATGGCATAGTTCAGTCTTTTGTATTGTCCGAAAAAATATATAACTCTTTAAATTCCCCCCACAGTCTTGACTACAACTCGACTCTTCTGGCTATAAAGTCAAATCTCCAACAGGTGTATGAGTCACTAAATCAAATGGAAATTCTCCTCGATGGCTTGGATCTACCAAAACCTATCTACGAGGCCATAAAACAAAACACGGAATATGAACACCTAAAAAAAACAAAGGAAAATCTCTGGGGAACAAACAAACTGATAGACGTTGTTGCCCCACTGCTTGGCTCAGATAAAAACACCAATGTTTACATACTTGTTCAGAATCAGAATGAACTAAGACCAACTGGAGGTGTAATAGAACTTATTTATCACTTGAGTATAGATAAGGGAAGAATTGTTTTTCTAAAATCATTTATACCGCAAGAAATTGAACGTTTGTCAGATCTAAGTATTGATCCTCCACCGTTGGTTGGAAAATTAACAGGGGAGAATGTGTGGAAATTAAAAGATATGAACTATAACCCAGACTTTAGTCAAACAGCCACAAACATCAGTTGGTTCCTAGAAAACAAACTAAAAACCAAAGCTGATTTTGTTATTGGCTTAAACATAAAAGTTTTAGATTCTCTTTTAGTCAATAAAAAACTTAAGCCTTTCTTGGAAACAGATCTAACTTACGAGCAATTTGTGGCTGACAACCAGTCCGGCAATTCTTCTGCTCAAATTAAAATTTTGATGGATAAACTTCTTGACAATGTTCTAAACCATAAATTCCCCTTAACTGATCTTTTTGAGATGGTTGCCAAAAACAAAGAAAACTACAATTTTTGGGTTTCTGATCCTGTCTTGCAATCTCAAATTTTTAATCTTCCTGTGGCCAAAAATATAAACCAAAAAGATTGTCTACCAGCCATATCCACCTCCAGAAAGTGTATTCCTCAAACAATTCACTTAAACCTATCAAACTTTTCCAGCATTCCCTTAAATGGCTATCTCGAAAGAGAACTTAAAATTGTCAGTACTCCGCAAGTCCTAACTGTAGATCATGAAATTGTCTTAAACTCAAAATATCTAAAACCAACGCCACTAATAAATAGAAACCTGACCGAAATAGTTCAGCTCTATGTTTCTAAAAACTCAACACTAAATAGTATTGAGTTAAATGGGGAAAAAATTGAAATCTCACAAGTTCTATCTCAAGTCGAAAAGGACATGATTAGGTTCCAATTTATAATTTCTACACCCTTAAATAAAGAATATAGTCTAAGTATTAAATACTCCAACCAGCTATCAGAAAGAACTATCTTGCCTATAGCCTACTCTTATAACATCATTCCTCAGAATGGACTAGAGTACAAAAAACAAACCATAGAGTTTAATCTCCCAGAATCCTCCAGGGTCTCAGCTATTACTAGAAAAATTGAAAGTCTCCCGAACAAAATAGTTGTAGATTTAAAAGATATAGATAGCTTTGGTTATAACTTAGTGGGAAAGTAGATTTGAAAAAATCATCTATATAAGCTATGATACGAGCATGACAAAACATGTTTTGAAAGCTCAAAAAAGAGAAGTAATTGGTAGTAAAGTAAAAAATCTAAGAAAATCAGGACTTACACCAGCTGTAGTTTTCGGCAAGTCAATCGACAGTCTTGCTTTGGCTGTTAATGCTGTTGAATTCCTAAAAGTCTACAGACAAGCCGGTGAAACCAGCTTGATTTGGTTAAAAGTTGACGGTGAGACTAAGGAGAGACCAACGCTCATAAAATCTATGGCCTTTGGTCCAGTCAAAAACGAAGTTCTAAACATTGACTTTCACCAGGTTAACCTAAAAGAAAAAGTTACCGCCTTTGTACCTTTAGAGGTAATAGGAGAGTCCGAACTCATCCATTCTGGTCAAGCTATTCTTAGTCAAAACCTTCACGAAATCGAGGTTGAGTGTTTGCCAACCGACATTCCTGAGAAGTTTGAAATCGACGCCACATTACTTAAGGAAATAGGAGACAGTTTGAAGGTCTCAGACCTAAAGGTAGACTCAGAAGTTGAGATTAAAACCGACCTAGACAGTATTATAGTTTCCCTCTCTGAACCTCAAAAAGAAGAAGAGCCACTAGATACAGCTGTCGTTGAAGCCGAAGTTGCTGGCGAAGAAGGCAAAGAAAATGCAGAAGAAGAAACTTCTTCAGAAGAAAAACCCAAAGAATAAGTTTTCTTCCCTCCAAAAAAACTCCCCGTGTGGGGAGTTTTTTTAAGGGTCTTGTCATTCCAATGCTTGTCCAGAATCCAGAAACAACAGGGCTGCTTCTCAGCAGAGCTAAATGCCGAAATAAGTTTTTGTACTCAAAATTATTTCGGCCAAGGTTGATTTATTAGCAATCCTTCATTTGGAAAAACTTCTTGCCAAACTGCCTCGGTTACAAACGGCACAAATGGGTGTAGCATTATCAAAAAGGCTCTGAAACCGTCAATCAGTATTTGATTTGAAATCTGGCTATTTTTGTTTGCCTCGATTTGCTTATCACAAAACCAATGCCAAAATTCGTTATGTATATTTTCTGCCACCAGACCAACTCTGTTTTCATCTAGCAATCTTGTCATCTCTTCCACAATTTCTTTCAACTTCTTGTTAAATTCCTCATCTTTCACTTCTGTCATTCCGGGCTTGACCCGGAATCCATCCCCACTGATATCTGAAATCTGAGAACTGAGATCTTTCACGAAGCGTGCCGCATTCCAAATCTTATTTGCAAAGTTTCTCATTCCCCTCACCTTACCCTCACCAGTAGCAGAGTCCACCCCAGGAGCCGTACTCATTACTAGAGCCATTCTAAGGGCGTCAGTGCCATACTTTTCCGATAGTTCCAGCGGGTTAATTACATTTCCCTTGCTCTTGCTCATCTTCTGACCTTTTTCGTCTCTAACTAGTCCATGCAAATAAACAGTTTTAAAGGGCACTTGTCCTGTCATCTCTATTCCTAGCATTAACATTCTCATTACCCAGAAGGGGAGAATGTCGTAAGCTGTCTCCATAACACTAGTCGGGTAGTATTTCTCAAAGTCTCCTTCTTTGGCGGTTTTTAGGGTTACAAACGGCCATTGACCAGAACTAAACCAAGTATCAAAAGTATCTGTCTCTTGTACCCAACCTTCTCCCGGACTCTCCTTTTGAATGACATAATCTTGAGCCTGCCCGCCAGACTGCGAAGCTGTCGGAGGGTACCACACCGGCATTCTTATTCCCCACACAATCTGTCTACTCACATTCCAGTCACGAAGGTTTGTTAACCAGTGGCGCAGGATTTTGTCGTGGCCAGAACCCATCACACTAAATTCTCCCTTGTCCATAGCATCAAGTGCCTTTTGGGCCATGCCACGCACTTTTATAAAGAACTGCGACTTTGGCATGGGCTCTATTACTCGGTGACATCTGTAACAAGTTCCTACATTATGTGTAATGTCTTTAATTTCAACTACTTTCTCTCCCAAGTCTTTCAAAACTTCCTCGCGGGCGTTTGCTACTGACGTTCCAGCATACTTACCAGCGTTCTGATTCATTTTTCCATTTTCCCCTATTACTGTGTATTTACTACAGATATCAATTAAATCCATACCAGCTCTCTCCGCCATTTCCCAATCAGCTTTATCGTGGCTTGGAGTTACTTTTACTGCTCCGGTTCCAAACTCCATATCCACATTGCTATCGCCAATTACCGGAATTTTTCTGTCCATAAGCGGTAGATCTAGTTCTGTGCCGATCAAATTTTTGTATCGATTATCTCCTGGGTTTACAGCTACAGCCACATCCCCAAGGAGTGTTTCTGGGCGAGTAGTAGCTACTTTTATTCCGTTTCCGTAATCAATAGTATAAATTTTGTCCTGCTTCTCTTCATACTCAACCTCTAGCTCGGAATATGCTGTTCCACACTTGGTACAAAAATTAACAAGTCTCTCCACTTTGTAGACAAGACCTCTCTTGTTTAGCTCTATAAAAGTTTCCAAAACCAAATCCACGATATTCTCATCAAGCGTAAATTTTTGTCTACTCCAGTCTGCACTAGCTCCCAGTTTTTTCATTTGGTCTACTGCCACATCCGAGTTTTTTGCCACATACTCCCAAATCATTTTGTAAAGAGTATCTCTGTCAAAATCAAAACGGCTCTTGCCCTCTTTAGCCAATTTCTTTTCAAAAACAAATTGAGTTTCAATTCCAGCATGATCTGTCCCAGGAAGC
>MFAQ01000009.1:0-1468 GCA_001776275.1 Candidatus Collierbacteria bacterium RIFOXYD1_FULL_40_9 | reverse complement strand
TGTTCTCTTCTACATCTTTACCAGCTGGGGGAGTAAAGGCACCAGACTCTTCCCATTTCTGGTAAATATCTGCCTCGTATTTTTTGTGATCGTAATTTTTATCCACTATGTTTAAATATTTATTAAAAAGCCCTCTCTAGTCACCTAAAAAATAGGGAACTAAAGAGGGCCGTTTCGGGCGGTACCACCTCTCATTTTACTTATTTTGTGGGGTTCTACTCATCTGTCATTCCGGGCTTGACCCGGAATCCAGTTTTCTTCCCCAAGCTCCAGAGTGACTAACTCTTTCACTGCTCTGATTATATTTTACACCACATCCATACCTGGTTCTGGTGAGTCGTCGAAGCTAGCCTCAACTGGCCTCATTATTGCCGCCGCCCCAATCATGGCCGCGTTATCTCCACAATATTTAAGTTCAGGGACAAAAAAGGGAATAGAGAATTCTTCACCCAACTTTTTCAATGCCTCTCTAATTTTACTGTTTGCTGCCACACCTCCACCCAAAAGAAGCGATTTTGGCTTGTACTTCTCCAGCGCAATTTTTGTTTTGGCGACCAAAACTTCTGTCACTGCCTCACTAAAATCTCTAATCATTATATTTTTAGATCTACTATCTACGATCAACGATCTGTTATCTGCCGCTCTCGCCACTGCCGCTTTTAACCCCGAAAAGCTCATATCCAAAGTCTTATCGTGAATAAGTGGTCTTGGTAATTTGTCTTCCTTATTTAATTCCTTATATTCTTCATCACTTACCTCTTTGCTTATCTTATCTATGGCTGGGCCTGCCGGGTAGGGAAGACCAAAAATTCTCCCTGCTTTATCAAAAGCTTCTCCCACTGCGTCATCCCTTGTACCTCCAATCCATTTCCAATCATTAACATTCTCCATAAGAAAAAAATCCGTATGCCCACCACTAGCCACCAACCCCACAGCCGGAAACTCCGGTAATCTGACATCTGACATCTGAGATCTGAGATCTATTATCCAGTTCGCGAGCAAATGTGCCCCTATATGATTTACTTTTAGTAGGGGTTTGTTCCACACCCACGCCAAAGCCTTTGCTGTTTCTACCCCGATGAGCAGACATCCCATCATCCCTGGCCCAAAAGCAGCTGCTACAGCATCTATCTCATTTATCTCTTGTTCGCCAATAGACTCCATTAAAACAGGAATAATCAATTTTAATTGCTCTCTAGCAGCAATTTCTGGTACCACACCACCATATTTGACATGTAAATTGGCCGAGCTAGCAACCACCGAAGAGACAATCCCTACTCCACTACCAGAACTCTCCACGACCGAAGCTGCTGTTTCATCTAATGTTGATTCTATGGCCAAAACTTTCATCCCTCCATTATCTACGATCTACGATCTACAATCTACTGACCTGTGCCCACTAAATAAACTGCTCTCCAGGGTTGGTAATTACTCACAAACTTGCGCTCAAACAAAACCTCGCCGTTTT
>MFAQ01000008.1:12298-12401 GCA_001776275.1 Candidatus Collierbacteria bacterium RIFOXYD1_FULL_40_9 | reverse complement strand
CCTACCGGCAGAGACTTAAATGAGTGGCAAACAGAAGCTAATAAAGTCAGAGAAATAGGCGGCTTGCATATTATCGGTGCTGTTCGTCACGAATCTCGTCGTA
>MFAQ01000008.1:7476-12274 GCA_001776275.1 Candidatus Collierbacteria bacterium RIFOXYD1_FULL_40_9 | reverse complement strand
CTGGTCGCCAAGGGGATCCAGGATCGACTAGATTTTATATTTCCCTAGAAGACGATATTATGCGTATCTTTGGTGGTGATCAGGTCAGCAGACTAATGGACTTCCTAAAAGTTCCAGAAGATCAACCATTAGAGGCGGGTATGGTCAGCAAAGCCATAGAAACAGCTCAACAAAAAGTAGAATCATTCTACTTTGATCAAAGAAAACATTTAGTTGAATACGACGACGTCATGAACAAGCAGCGACAAATTTTCTACACTCGCCGCCAGAATCTTTTAACGGGGGACCCTTCTATTACAACTGCTCTAGTAGACAAGGCATTAAGTAAAGAAATAAATTATTTATCAAATATCTACTCCGCCGGTGGTATCAGTGAGTTCGACGCCGAAAAAATAGTCAAAGAATTCCAAAACATTCTGCCACTAGATAGTTATTCCGCCAAAACACTGGAAACCAGTCTTCAAAACAAGGACCACAACGAAGTCAGAGAAGTTCTCACAAAAATCATCACAGAGGCACGCAAATCTCAAAAAGATAAATTCAAAGAGTATCAAGATCAAATCGAAAAATTCGTTAGTCTAGATACTTACGACGAAGCCTGGATGAGTCACTTAGATGCAATCGATAATCTAAGAGATGGTATCGGCCTTAGAGGCTACGCACAAAAAGACCCCTTGGTCGAGTACAAACAGGAATCTTTCTCACTCTTCGAGAGCCTGCTAGACAGAATTGACTCTACTATAAGTAGGCGTATTTTCCGTGTTCAAATAAACACAACTCCTCGCCCCCAACCGTCCGTCATTGCGAGGAGTGAAGCGACAAAGCAATCTCCTACAACCGAAAATAAAAAAACCTCCAAACTCGGCCGCAACGACCCCTGCTGGTGTGGGTCAGGCAAAAAATGGAAATCATGCCATTATCCAAAAACAAGTTAAACAATCTATAATTAACCAGTGAAACTCTGGATTATCTTTTTAATTATTTTAAGTTTTCTTTTTTGGTTTATTCTTGGCAAAATCTGGGAAAATCCTAGTGGTGAAAACAACTACTCAAACAAAGAAGAGTACTTTGTCTTTCCCACTCCAAAAATTACCACCACCGATCTCTTCGAGTCGGGTGGTAGGCCAACTTTGGTAGTTACTCCTCCGTCAGAGTCCAGCTCTAGTGCCGGTGTTATTCGATTCTAGTTACTGTAATATGAAGTTATGCGATCACTTCGGATTTTAATTGCCCTATTTAGTCTTATATTTTTGCTATCTGGTGTTAGTCTTCTACTTCTTATTATCGACGATCAAAAAGATCTCTCTAGTCGGGCAAGCACCACCATTTTAAGTGGTAAAAAGCCCTTAGAAGGTTACAACGATGACTATGTCGCAAAGAGTATTCTCAGTCCAGACTGGCTAGAAGTCGATGACGATATGTACCTTAGTAAAGTCAACGGGGATACTGTTAGAATCCTTCCAGCATCCACAAACATTGCTTCTCTTTCTGCAATTCTCGGTCCTAGTTTTAAAAATCAAAAAAAACTAGAACAAATAAAAATCAACAACACAACAGTTGACAAATACAGCTACGACCTCCTAGGTGAGACCAAAAAAGTCAACTTTTGGCGCGACCGCAATATTTCCTTCTTGGAAGTTGGCAATATCAAAAACAACTCTGATTTGGTAAGACCCTTAGTCGACAAAATAATTTTCCTTCGCAACCAAAATGTTTTAGGAGCTAGCACTCCAGATAATTGGGCCAAGTTGGCGACCCTAACCAGGCCTTCAGTAGTCACCGTCCTCAATCACTACTGCACAGAACTCAAGTTCTTCTCCCTGCCAAGCTTCTCGCTGTCGGACAAAGCTTATCCTTTTTGCTTAACTTCTATGGGTACCGGTTTTTTTGTTAGTGAGGATGGTTTCTTGGCTACCAATGGCCACATTGTTCGCAATCTTCAAAAAGCTTCAATCTATTATGCTTTAAGCGGTGGGAAGCTAGATCAACTCCTCGCAGATTTTTTGCAAGTTTATCTCACCGAAAAAACCGGCAAAATAGTAACAGAGCAAGAAGCAGTCAATGCTGTTTCTCAGGCAAAATTAAATAAGGAGAGTCTCTATCAACTTGGTGGTATTATCATTGACCTAAATCAAAAAAATATTCTAAAGTTTGGTAGCGAAAAAAATAATTACTATCTCCAACTAGGAAACCAAGCAGCCGAAATTACAGACACTGGTATCAAAACTACCGATACCGTTATCGAAGCCAATCTCATCGCTAGTGACTATGAGGAGGCCAAGGAGGTAGAGGGTTTTGTCAGCTCAGATGTTGCCATTTTAAAAACTAACAACGGTACTTTTCCAGCCCTACCCTTAGGTAGTGTCGAAGAGGCGGTTGTTGGCTCCGAACTTCAAGTCATTGGTTTTCCTATTGCTGCTTCCAATAACCTGGCCATTTTGGACAATTCTTCAACAGAACCAACCTTTACCAAGGGTCTGGTTAGCGCTATCAAACTTGCCAAAGGCAACCAAAAAAAACTAATCCAAACCGACGCCATCATCAATCACGGTAATAGTGGTGGACCGGCCATTCTCTCTACCGGTAATGTTGTTGGTATCGCCACTTATGGTGTAGCCATGCAAGACGGTTCAGGCTCATACAACTTTTTAAGAGACATCCAAGATCTAAAAGACTTAGCAAACAAAAATAGTCTCAGTTTTACAACAGGTAAAATTTATTCGGATTGGCAAGATGGTTTAACTAATTATTACTTGGGTTATTTTAAGTACGCACTATCAAAATTTCAGTCAGTCAAAAATAGTTACCCCCAGCATCCACTTGTAGATCGTTACTTGCAAGAAGTATCACAAAAAATTGGTGGCCCAGAAGACCAGACTCCATTTCTCACTGTCCCCGTAAGGCAAATGCTCATAAAACTTTCCGCCAGTCTATTGGTTCTTTCTTTTATACTCGTCATTCTTTTTATTGTCCTAGCCAAAAGACAATCAAGAAATTTAGCTCAAATCATCCAAACACCACCCACAAGTTTGTGATATAAACAATTTATGGATAATAACAACAACGCTTCAAACGGAATCGCCCTAGACCCAAATCAAATGGCTCCTCAAGACAGCTCACCTTTAGTACAGACAGGGTCAACCGAACCCAAAGTCTTAGACATCACCCCACGAGACTCAACCACACCAGACCCACTTAGTAGCCCAATACAACCATCCACCCCAAGTCTTCCTACTCCAGATCCACTTAGTACTCCCCTAACTCCGGTAAATTCTGCAACTCCAGTGGCTCCAACAACACCAGTAACGGCCGCAGCACCAGAATCAACTCCAGTAAGTACACCACCCATAGCTCAAAATCCACTTGCCGAAGACCCGAATGCAGTAAATACCATTGGCTGATGCAAATAATTTGGACTAATCACCTAAGAGAGCGAATCCAGCAAAGAGGTTTAAGCCCTTCACTGGTTGATAAAGCTGTCAGGTTTCCAGATCAAGTCATTAAAAGTAGTACTACAGACTCTAACAAGCACATCAAAGTTATCGATGGATACAAAATCGTCGCTGCAGTAAAGCGTCAAGGAAGTGACTGGGTCATAACATCTGCCTGGTGGGAGCATGCAAATCCAAGTAACAGATACTCGGGTCACTCAAAACCTTTTCTTTTGGAAACAATTATTCAAAAATTTCTGCTTTGGTTAGAGAAAAAACTCAAAATCCGACCTTAACTCTGATTTTTTGATATTCCTCACAATTAAGTTTTTCAAACACACCATCACTCTCCGTAGTTGATGGGCA
Organism: Candidatus Collierbacteria bacterium RIFOXYD1_FULL_40_9; assembly: GCA_001776275.1. GTDB lineage: Bacteria > Patescibacteriota > Microgenomatia > UBA1400 > MFAQ01 > MFAQ01. The sequence continues at coordinate 8,477 of MFAQ01000008.1, read as the reverse complement.
TTTGCTCATGTAAGCCGCCCCAACAAAAGTAGTCATAATCACAATAAGTGACAAAGCTGTCGCGCCAAAAACTCTATATTTAAACAGCCGATCATCAATAATTACCTCTCTCCAACCAACAACTGTATGATAAAACCATTCCGAAAAAACAATCAAAAAAATAATTGCGACCAAAACACCAACAGCTACTGGCATCTGCATAGCACCATGTTATCATAAATACACTTATGTCAAAAAAGTTTCTAAGCCTTATTGCCTTTAGCTTCTTGTTATCGGCTTGCCAAATGCAACCTACCCCCCAAGCCAACACAACAAGGTCAGGAAACATAGCAACAAGCAACAATTATCAAATAGAATACACAAACAAACCAACCATGCAAAATCCTACCGCCACACCATCTTCAATGCCACAAAAGACCCAAGGCAACATCGCGATCTTAAAGACCAGTCTTGGTGATATTACTATCGAATTATTTCCAGAGAGCGCTCCAGAAACAGTTAGTAACTTCGTAGGTCTAGCCCAGGGGACCAAAGAGTGGACTGATCCCGCTACCGGCAAGGTGGTTACCGGCAAGTCACTTTATGCAGGTACTATTTTTCATCGAGTTATCGAAAACTTCATGATTCAAGGTGGGGATCCGCTAGGTAAAGGTATTGGTGGACCTGGCTACAAATTCAAGGACGAAATCGATCCAAACTTAAAGTTTGACAAACCCTATCTCTTAGCTATGGCCAATTCAGGTCCAGCTACCAACGGCTCTCAATTTTTTATTACAGTTATAGAGACTCCCTGGTTAAACGGCAAACACACTATTTTTGGTCAAGTAACTAGTGGCCAAGATGTTGTCGACAAAATCGTCACTACCAAAACTGGTCCAGCAGACAAACCCCTAGTCGATGTTGTTCTCAAGTCAATAGAAATAAAGGAAAAATGAGATTTGTTGGTGGCCATGTTTCTATTGCTGGTAGTCTAGTTAATTCCATTGACAATACTATAAAAA
>MFAQ01000008.1:422-7467 GCA_001776275.1 Candidatus Collierbacteria bacterium RIFOXYD1_FULL_40_9 | reverse complement strand
ATTGCTTGCAGATCTTTGCTGGCTCTCCCAGACTTTGGTTTCGCAAATTATTTACTTCGTCAGATGTAACCAAATTCTTGCAAGAAAAAGATCAGCAAAACATAGGACCTGTTTTTATCCATGCCTTGTATCTTGTCAATTTAGCTAGCGACAAAGACGACTTGGTTCAAAAATCAATCGAGTCGCTGGTCATAGATCTTACAAACGGAGATCAGATTAATTCTTCTGGTGTTGTTATCCATATCGGCTCACACCAAGGCAGAGGGTTTGACACGGTCAAAAAACAATTAGTAGAAAATATAAAAACTATTATCGCCAAAACCAAAAACACTAAGCTGCTACTAGAAAACGATGCCGGTCAAAATGGCAAAATCGGCTCTATCGAGGAGCTGGGCTTTCTCTTGTCAGAAATAAATAGCGACAGATTAGGTGTTTGCTTGGATACAGCCCACCTTTTTGCTAGTGGGTTCGACTTAAGGGATAACAAAAAAACAAGAGACTTAATTCAACTTCTAGCAGATCAAAAAGTTCTAGACAAAGTTTGTTTAATTCACTTAAATGACTCAGCCACAGATCTGGGATCTGGAAGGGATAATCATGCCGATCTGGGTTTGGGGAAAATAGGGCTGGATGGGTTAAAAAACTTCGTCAATGAAAGAGAACTTCTCCACTTGCCACTAATTTTAGAGACTCCAGGCCCAGAAAAACAAGGTCCTGACGCAAATAACATTAGTATAGCCAAATCTCTCTAGGAAACTTCTTTCATCAGCATCACCCCTTCAGACTTTATTCTGTAGTTACCAACAAAGGCGACTGGGCTATAGACAGCAGTCAAAAAGCACCTTGTAGCCATTCCCTTTTCTTCCAAACAATATTTTTTAATTGTATTTGCGTTACCAAGCCTGTGTGCACTCCAAATTCCACCAAAGTCCTTATCTCCATACTGCAATGTATTCTGCTCAAAGACCCACTCACCAACAGGAAAGTGCAGTGGATTTGGATTTTTCCTCAGGCCAAGAGATTCTAGTTTTTCAGTTACCACTTTATAAGTAATCGGCATCCAGCCAAAGTCAAATCTGGCAAACCCTACAGGTTTAAAATCACAATACTCGTTTGCAAAAGCTATTCTGTCTCTATTATTCTCTGGCAAAAAAATTTCACAACTCTCTCCATTATTCATCAACAGCTTCTCTATCTTTAATTCACCAAACTGATTTATCTCCGTTTCTTTCACTGCCAAATTCTACACCAAAAGTGCTACTTCTTTACAAACAAAACTGCATTAGGAATATTTCTCCCAGGGCCAGCCTTGTATCCGCCAAACCACAAAGCACTAGACCCGCCACTATCCAAGTTGATTGCATTTTTAATTCCCATTTCTTTAAGGACGAGTGCCGCCTCACCCACACTTGCTCCACGAACGATACCAATATAAACAGTACTATCTTTGCTAGCCAAAAATCCTCTGTTACCTCGCAAATTTTCCTTATTTTGGTCGGTGGTACTCACGGTCACATTCCCGTCCAGTACCAAAAGTGGTCGGTTTGCAATCACACTGTCAACTCCCGTATCTCTACCCCAACTCCTCGACTCGCGTACAAATCGTGCACTACTGCCAGAAAATATTGCCGCTGGGACGGAGCTATAAACATTGTTATCAGAATTAAAGTAAGTTTTATTTTCATTCATCACCAAAACATCAAAGCTATTTTTCTTATCGACACAGTCCGGATATGTTTCAGGGCAAAAGTAAGTCCCATTTATCCCAGCGTAAGCCCCACTTCGGGATACATAAGTTGCCAAAGGTAATGCGGGACAATCTTTGGTGCAAGTAGACTCAGAAGCCGTATCCACAATTACCTTGGTACTACCAAGATCAGCTGCTACAATATCCACCACAAAATAATTCTCGCTCACCTTTACTTTTTGTTTGCTATAGCCAGAACCAGGCGCTTCTTGTTTCTCTGCTACATTTTTTGGTATGGCTACACTAAGTGTTTTTAGTCGACTGCTTTCCCTTCCAATCTCCAAGGATAGTCTTGCACTAGCGGTGGTAGCTGATATCAGATCCTCTTTGCTGATAGCTTGCAATATTCCAGCAAACGAAGCCACCAATGGCTCAGTCTTTCCACCCAACTCTTCTATTTCCAAAATATCTTTATAATTTACCAGAGCCTTTCCAAAAATATTCTTAAGCTCACTCATTTTCTTGGTGATTTCCTTGTTAGTTTTCCTAAGATCTTCCTCCTCCAGTAGCCTGATTAGGGCCGACAAACTAGCTTCCACTTCTCTAAAAGTATTCTCATTAGCAATATTCTCATTTTTTAAAGTCTCGATACTCTTGTTGTAAAAACTAATTCCATTCCATGCCCCCAGCGCCAGTCCCACCACAGCAAAAAAAGTTATAAATATCAAAACAATATTTCCCCCTTTGACGTTATTTGAGTTCTCGAGTTCTTGATTTTTTGAGTTTTTCACTTTATTCATACCTAATCGCCTCTATTGGTGATAAAGCTGCCGCTTTTTTGGCAGGAAAAACTCCAAAAAATATCCCTATTGCACTTGAGACTCCAAATGCTACTATCACTGCTGTCAAGTTCATGGCTACAGGAAACCAAATTCTTATCAAAGCAACCAAAGCTGCGGATAAAAGCAAGCCCGCCAAACCTCCAAAGAGCGATAAAACTAATGACTCAGTTAAAAACTGGGTAAGTATGTCGCTTCTTCGCGCGCCAACAGCTCGGCGGATACCAATCTCTTTTGTTCTTTCTGTTACCGTTGCATACATAATATTCATAATGCCTACACCACCAACCAAAAGGGATATTGAGCCAATCGCCACTAGGACCAAATTAATCATCCCAAAAATTTGGTTTACAGTCGTCAATATCTCTGCTTGTTCTGTAATAGCAAAGTCATCTTCCTCATAGCGCTTAAGTAGCACCTTTTCTGCTTCGCTCGAAACTGACTCTACCTCTTCCTCAGATGGTACTCCCAGATATATAGACCAAAATGTTTTTTGTGGGTTTATCGACCCAAACGTTGTTGAGTAGGGCATAATTACAGCCGAGTCTTGCTCTCTGTCTCCGGTTTTCTCTATTACTCCAATTACCTTTAGGCGAATTCCTTGAGTCCTAACACTTTTCCCGACGGCTTCATTTGCTTTTTCAAAAATTTCCTCTGCCAAGGAATAACCCAAAACTGCAACTTTTGCATTATTACTCACATCGGTTTTATCAAAGATAACACCAGACAATATCTTGCTATTCATCAGTTCAAAATAATCCTCATTAACACCCATAATACTAGCTACCTTTTCGTCTTTTTCACCTTGAATAAGTCCAGATTTAAAAACCAAGGGAACAACATATTCCAATCCCTCAACTTTGCGCAAGTCTCTAATATCTTTTTCATCAAATTCAGCCCCCCCCACTAGTCCCTGACCACCAAAGCTTCCACCACCTTCACCAGTAAATCCTGACCCAGGTAAGATCATAACTAGATTTGCCCCCAAATTTTCAAATTGACCAGAAATATAGTTTTTCAATCCAAGACCCAAAGCAATAAGCATTACTACCGACATCACTCCAATCATTATTCCAAGCGATGTTAGCGCTGTTCTGACTTTATCTCGTCTAAAGTCTGCTAGAGCTGACTTTAGAAGTGGTGATAATTTGTTTAACATATTATTAAGTCGTTGTAACCATACCATCAAGAACGTGAATACTTCGCCTTGTTTTTTTGGCGATATCTGGCTCATGAGTAACCAAAACAATGGTAATTTTTTCCGTTTCATTTAGTTCTTGAAACAGTTTCATGATTTCGTCTCCGGTTTTAGTATCCAAGTTTCCAGTTGGTTCATCCGCAAGTATCAGTCTAGGATTCATAATTAGCGATCTAGCGATTGCCACTCTTTGTTGTTGTCCACCAGAAATTTTGTTTGGGTATGAACTTCTTTTAGATAAAATACCAAAACGATCCATCAAATATTCGGCTCTTTCTAACGGATTGTACGCAAATTTTTTTCTAGCATAGGTAGTTGGTAAAAGTATGTTTTCTTGTACTGTCAATTTGTTTAGTAAATTAAACTGTTGAAAAACAAAACCTACAAACTCACTTCGCAAGGTCGAAGTTTCATCATCATCAAGGCTTAGTATATTTTTATTATCAATCACTACCTCGCCAGACGTCGGCTTGTCCAACAAACCTATTACATGCATCAGAGTGGACTTGCCACTACCAGATGGTCCTGTAATAGCAGAAAATTCACCTTGTTTAATAGATAAATTAACACCTTTCAATGCCACAAATTCCTCCTCATCACCAATCATCCAGGACTTATAAATATCCTTAAGTTCAATTATAGACGAGTTCATTTTCATTTATTCCAGAAACAATTTCCACCATGCCATCGGCCGTATAACCAGTTTCCACCTGAGTCTCTACTTGTTTTTTATCCCTCAAGATAGTCACATATTTCTTACCTAGTTTTTCCTTTATATATCTCTCAGGAATAGCAATAACATTTTCCTTTTTTCCAAAGACAAAATTAACATCACCTGTCATCCCGAGTTTCATGCTAGCCGTCGCCTCCGTTGTCATAGCAATTTTGATCTCATAAACAGTACCACTTGATCCTGACTTCGGAGAAAACCCCACCAAAGTTACCAGACCGTCTATTTTTCTTTCTGGAAAAGCGTCCAAGGTTACAATTCCTTTTTGACCTATCGCAAATTTAGCTACTTCCGTTTGGTCTGCTGTTGCTGAAAAGAAAATCGACTTCGGATTGACAACTTCAAAAGTTGCCGTGGCTGGTGTAACATTCTGCCCAGACAAGGGAGCGTCTACTTTGGTTACTATACCTTCAATCGGGGTAAACAAATTAGCGAATTTAAGACTCAAGTCCGCTGCCTCTACATCCAAAACCGAGTTGTTTAGGTCTGCTTGCTCTTTTTGTAGACTGCGCTTTACAGCCTCTCTTGCTTCATCGGTCATTCCATTGGTTTGCCAGTTCTTATTATCTGCTTGGGCTTGTTCAAAGTCGTTTCTTGTCTTGCTGTATGTATTTAACAGTTGATTCATGCTATTTCGCAATTCTCTTTTGTCCAGTGAGGCAATCGACTGGTACTTCTTTACAAAGTCTCCTTCCTTTACCCCAACCCAGGTCAAAAGCCCTGAAGTCTGAAACCTTAAAGTTACTTTCTCGTCGGCGTCTATTTCTCCGGATAGTTCCAAGAAATCTTCCACATCGATTCTTTTGGCTTTATACGTTTTAGATTCTATCTCTTTATATTTGTTATTTTCTGCTATTTTGTACCACGAAATTCCAACCAAAAGCCCTACTATTATCAGTAGCCAATATTTTCTAAGCCACAACAAAAACCTCATACTTAAATTGTATCTCAAGTTGAGCCCTAAAGCACAGTGTAAAATAAGCCATGGATCTAGCTCAACTTACCCAAAAAATAGAGAGCCTCAAGAATAAAATTGATTTAGAAAAACTTAAAAGGGAGTTAAATGTTTGGGAACAAAAATCACACTCAAGTGACCTCTGGCAAGATGAAACTAATGCCAAAAAGGTTCTTTCTTCTATTTCCACTATCAAAAATACCATTGAGTCACTTGAAGCCTTGCAGACGGACCTTCAAAACATTCAAGATTTAGTCAATCTAAATACCACCCAAAACGACGAATCAATCAACATAGAAATCAGCAATCTAACCAAAACTTTAGCCAAAAAAATCACCAGTTTAGAAACCATCACTTATCTTTCTGGTAAGTACGATAGCTCCGATGCCATCATCACCATTCGTGCTGGCCAAGGCGGTACCGAGGCTATGGATTGGGCCGACATGCTAAGTCGTATGTACACTAGGTTTTTTGAAAAAAAAGGATGGAAGCACGAAATTATCGAATATTCGCAAGGTGAGGAGGCCGGTATTAAATCTGTTTCTTATTTAATTACTGGACACTTTGCTTTTGGGTTACTAAAAAACGAAAAAGGAACCCATCGACTTGTCCGCCAGTCTCCCTTCAATGCTGACAAACTAAGGCAAACCTCTTTTGCGGGTGTTGAGGTGCTACCTCTCATGCCAGAAGAAGACGAAATCCAAATCAGAGACGAAGACATTGAGTTTGAAGCCAGCCGTTCTGGCGGTGCAGGGGGTCAAAACGTCAATAAAGTTAGTACTGCGGTTCGTATTAAACATTTACCAACCGGTATTGTTGTTGAATGTCAAACACAACGCTACCAAGCTCAAAATAGAAAAATCGCCATGCAAATGCTCCAAGCTAAGTTATGGGAAATCCAAGAACAAAAACGCCAAGAAGAACTAGCCAAAATCAAAGGCAACACTACTCTGGCAAGTTGGGGCACTCAAATCAGAAACTACGTTTTACATCCCTACAAATTAGTCAAAGACACCAGAACTGGTTTTGAGTCCACCGATCCCGATTCAGTCCTAGACGGCAACTTAGACAATTTTATCCAATCCGAACTTATTTTCTTCGCCAACAACTAAGTTCTCTTCTAGGTTTTTTTTTGGTAAACTTAATTTATGGAAATAAAAATGATAGACCCAGATAAACCAGTAGTAAGTCCCGCCTTTACCTCAGAGCCGCTAGGTCAAGAGTTGCCCAAGTCTCCCAATAAATTTATCTTACCGGCTCTAGTCATCGTCTTTTTAGGTTTAGGGGTTTATTCAGGAGTACTTCTCAAGTCTTCTAAAGCTAGTGGTGGCAGCTTAATAGGAGGTGGTGGTCTCTCTGGTATCCAATCAGAAATCCCAGAATCAGGAGTTAAAGTGGGTGATATTTTTGGTTCTCCAGATGAAAAAGCTTTCAATACCACAGCTACAGGTGTCTTAGACAAAGGTGGCATAAATGGTGAAGGAACTCACAAGTTAGTGAGACCAGGTGGTGTATCCCAAACTGTTTATTTAACCAGTACAGTTATCGACTTAGATCAGCTAGTAAACCATCAAGTCACCATATGGGGTGAAACCTTCAAGGGTCAAAAGGCAGGTTGGCTTATGGATGTTGGTCG
>MFAQ01000008.1:0-173 GCA_001776275.1 Candidatus Collierbacteria bacterium RIFOXYD1_FULL_40_9 | reverse complement strand
AAAATATGGTTATGAAAGAGCTGCACAATCTCCTGAAATTATAGAAAAAACAAAACAAAGTAATAATATAAAATATGGTGTGGATAATCCTTTTCAATTAGAAGAAATAAAAGAAAAAATTAAACAAAAGATAGTTGAAAAATATGGTGTTGAAAATTATACTCAAACAGAAG
>MFAQ01000007.1:21898-24879 GCA_001776275.1 Candidatus Collierbacteria bacterium RIFOXYD1_FULL_40_9 | reverse complement strand
TGGTAACCGAAGTTCCAAAACTAATACTTCCACTAGATAAAACTGCCAAAAACGCCCCATCAGGAACCACAATGTTGCTGTTTATAGTCACATCTCCACTTACTAAGAAAATAACTTTCTGAGTCCCAGTCGGGTTGTAATTAAAATCAGTCACATTCCCTGTCACTTTAAATATCTGATAACCACTTCCGTTATCGTCATAGCTTATCGGACTTATTCCATCCCACACTGTCGTTGCGTATTTTTTAAACTGCTGGTTAAAATAAGCGTGGTCATAAATCACTCCGTCATAATTTGACAAAGCTTGCCACAACGAGGCACTTACCTTTGCATTGGTGTTAACCCCAAGCATGGTGTCCGATGCCACACCGTAACTTGCAATTCCTCTTCTGTTTCCTGTTGTTGGATCTGGCAAAATCAGTGATTGTTCACTTGGTAGAGCAGTAGGGATACTGCTTCTAAAACCGGTTTCACCATGCACTCCAGCGCCCTGCACTTGCCACCAACCACCCCAATATCTCTCAAATCCAAAACTCATATTGTTTACCACCGTACAAGGTTGTGTTCCGCAGTTAGTTGGGTTCCCTGGCACTACTGCAACAGAGCTGACACAGGTTAACTTCGGACCAGTACTGACAATGTACATGTCCCGCAAGTCGTTAAAGTCGTAAGAATATGTTGCCGGTGCATAAACCCTCACGTTATAGTTACCAGAAGAATCTGTTTCCGGGGCAGTAATCGACGCCCAGGGGTGAGTAGGAACATTACTCTGATCCGCTATATCAAAAGTTCTGTTATTTGGTGTTAGTGTCGTATCTACTCCTATCAAGTATCCAGTGTTAGGGTCAAACGATGGGCAAGAAGTAAGGTTGGTTGCGTCAAACAAGGTTCCTCTAATCTCCGCTTCACAGTCTTCTTCCAAAAGACCAGCCGCAGCTGCAGCCGTACAATTGTCTGTTCCACAGTCTTCAGCACAGGTTCTTGTCCTTTTGTGTGTGTTTACATTACATGCTCCCCATTGTGAGTAATAAACATTCCCTACACCAGCATCCCCCGGCAAAGTATGTCCTTCGACACAAATATTTCTTAAAGTAGATATTGAAGAGCTCATTCCACACATATTATTCGCTTTTACACCCCAATACTTTGTTCCAGAGGTAATACTTTGAGTTGTCTCTGTTGTTGGGCTTGCTCCAGACCCCACTGTAAAAGTCTGTCCACCATTACACGGATCAGAAGAATTTGCACCAACACATAATGTATAAGATCTATCTGTTCCCGTCTCCTGTGAACCCCAACTACTTGGCTCCTCCCAATCAAATGCCACACTTGCCGCTCCACTTGGACCACTATAAATTGCTGCATCTGCAGGTGACGTTAATGTCGGTGCTGTACCGGCTGAACATATCGGTGTACAAGCGCACGACTTTAAATAATCTTGGCAAGTCGTATTCCAATAGTAATCAATCACCCAGACCATCGACCCTTCACATTTTTCCGTATTTGGATCCCAGTCACCATCACATGTTTTGTATCTCCATCTTTCCACATTCGACTGAGTGGTGCTAATAAAAACATCAATACCATCACTATCCCCACAACTATATCGACTGCTCCACTGTTGCAATGTAGTGACCGTACCACCGGTATCACTTACCTGACAGGCCCACGGTGACCCGGGAGCACAACAATTATATGTTGTAACTTGTCCATTGGCACAAACAAATTCACCATTTTCATCAGTAAACCCATTTCCACAGCAACCAGTACTAGCTTGGGCAGTTCCAGGGGCAGGACAATACGAAGTTCCGCAACTAACCTGAACCACTTCTCCACCCCTCGTCCAACCACTGGGGCAGTTAACCTGTGACCAACTACACCCCCCTCCACCTCCTCCACCAGCTTCTGATTGGCAACAACCTACGTATTGGTCATAATTATAGTTCTGATTGCACGCCTCCTCTGGTGGATCACATTTTACCCCAACTGTACCACCAGGAACATCAGACACAGTACAAGCATCGGGACAACCATAAACCACACTACCATCAGGGTTTCTAGATAGCTCAACAAAGTCGCAAGTACAACTAGCTGCTAGCGTAGGTGTTGAAGCCAGCCAAAAAAATGAAAAGAGTAAAACTAAAAAAAACAAAAGGCTTCTTAGTTTATACATCGAGGTGTATATTTATTGTTTTTAAAATGTGGCCACCTACTATGAACCCAAACTTGATCCATAGTGCTAAAAGTTTTTTTTTCATTATTGACTGAGACCAAAACTAAAGCAATATCGCCCGGTGAGGTAACACCACTGAATTTTTTTGGGTCAGAAAATGCATAAGACGGAACTCCTGATCCTGGATACTCAAACATCCTAGTGACGACGTTGATACCTTTAGAACAAAAATCAATATATACATAATTAGTGTTTTCCTTAAAATCAAAGTGTTTAAGACCATTTTTTCCCCATATCCAAATTCTTCTAGAACCTATTCCAGCCAAAATTCCACGATAGACACTAGGCGTGTTTTCATCACCGAAAAATTCTATTTGAAGAACTTCTCGGTTCGCTGAACCAGCAGTGACTATCGCCACCCATGCTCGTAGATAGCTATAAAGACCAAAATACAAAGATACATAGACTAAAAACACAAAAACAAAAGCAGCGCATAACACCTTACTGTTCCACATAAACTAATTTAACCACAATAGCGAAACCATAACAAGCTACCTAACCAAAAATAACAATCAACTCAAAGATTATTTATACCACTCAAGACGTACTTTTCCTCAACTCCCTTTTCTCTCATCATTTCAGCAATTTTTAGAACCATTTCTTTAGGAACAAATCTTCCCATTGGATCACTTTTTTTTAACTCCGAATACCTCTCATTCCACAACTGTTTAATCTCTTGAAAATCGAAACTTTCAACTACTCCCCTAAACCATCTATCTAGATCAGATGTATTAGCAAAATATTTTTC
>MFAQ01000007.1:20552-21889 GCA_001776275.1 Candidatus Collierbacteria bacterium RIFOXYD1_FULL_40_9 | reverse complement strand
AGCAAACCAAAATCTCCTTTTGGCCTCATACTCGTAAGAAAACAAAAATTTGTTGTCCGGAAAAGAAAAACTAGAATCCATATCTTTTTTCAATATATGCATCAGTCTTGTATGCGCAGCCCCATAAACCACTAAAACGTTTGTTGCTAGTAATTTATTCTCTTGTTCGTTTTTAAACTTTTTAATCTCCTTGAAAGTCATTTTCAAAACTTCATTCTCTCTCCTCCTTTGCCAGTCCGCATACATTCTAAAACTCAAATACAATTCTCTAAGTTGTTGTGTAAATGGTTTAGAAAAATCCAAAAAGTTTTCACGAACAGTGTACCATTCGATTTCCAAATTAGAGTATTTTGGTACATCAGCAAAGACTATTTTTTTATTCGATCCGCTTATCTCGTTTAGTAACTGAGTATAGTAAGAATTGTATCCCCGTCCAACGATTTCTTCCTTCGTAATTTCACCTTTTGACACTTTATTAAAAAACTCCAATGCTTCTTTATCCCAACCGATATTTTCAACAATAATCAAATCAGAATCTTCAACTTTAGTCCGAACACCTTTTATATCACTATCTTTTCTGTGGTTTACAAACTCAAAATCAACACTAACACATTCCAAATCTTCTCGGTAGGCATTAAGCTCAAGCGGTGGCAACATTAAACCCAATAATCCAGTAGCAGATAACTTCAAGAAGTCTCTTCTAGACACAACCTCATGGCTAACTTCAGGATTCATATATGCATTATATACACAAAAAAATGACCTCCTCCCCTGATGGGTACAAAAAATGGGTCGCCTTTCACAGCGACCCAAGATACTATTCGTCCAAACAACCATCCTTAAGCAAACACTGCCCAGTATCGATCAGGTAGTATTTGCCATCCCACTCATTGTGGTATAAACCAGCCACAACAGGTGGATCAGAAACAGTGTTTTTAAGAATCCCAACATGGGATCCATACCAACACTCGCGCTGCCCCGGTTGCCCGCATGGAGTAGCTGCTATGGCGTAAAACGCCGCTTCTATTTCGATGTAATCATAACCGACAGAGGGGCGATACAGAATATCCATCAGGACGTTCTGATTCCAATCATAAATCGGATGACCATACTCACGACCACCGCCCACTCTCGCCCCAATAGTGATTACATCAGAGTCAGCCGAAACCGGAACCAAAGGGGTAACCAAGAGCGCCAACAAACCAAAAATCAAAAGAAGTCTCTTCATGGCTACCTCCTGTAGCTTATTTAAATTTTTAAGAGCCATTTCTGACTCAGCATTCGAACTCCTATAATATATGCGATTCCTACCTGTTTGTCAAGCTATGGGACAAAAT
>MFAQ01000007.1:12882-20544 GCA_001776275.1 Candidatus Collierbacteria bacterium RIFOXYD1_FULL_40_9 | reverse complement strand
GTTACACACAAACACATCAACCCTCTACTCCGGAACCCCCATGCTAGCTTCAAGGACCTGCCTGCCGGCAGGCTGGGTCTGATCCTGAAAATCAAACTCAATTTAGAATTTTCTGCAAAAACCAGTCTATTTGCATAATTGTTTACCACCAACCCCACCACTCGCAGTCTTACTTTAGTTCCTAGTTCCTAGTATATTAGGAACTTTCATGATATATTTGCTTTATGAAGACAAGCAAAACTATTCTAGACTTCATTAAAACCAACAAACAAGTCACTGGTCAAGAGCTTGCTGAACATTTAGGAATCACAGCCAGAGCTGTTCGCAAGCAACTTTCAACACTCCTAAAGGTAGGAGCTCTTACAAAAAAAGGTCACCCCCCCGTAGTCTATTATCAAATTAACGATAAGATAACACTCACGGTCAAAAGTTTACCAATAAAAATATCCAAGATTATAGATAAAAATTATCTTTTCATCACACCATCAGGAAAGAAACTTAACGGGGTTAGTGGTTTTTTCGCATGGTGTCAAAAACAAAAATTACCTTTTGAAAAAACCGCAAGTGAGTATATCAATATGATAAAAAAGTTTTCAAAATACAAGAAAAATGGCTTAATTGACGGCATGTCTAAGATCAAAGGTACTTACAAGAAAGTATTCCTAGACAATCTCTACTACCTAGATTTTTACAATATTGATCGCTTTGGTAAAACAAAACTTGGGCAACTATTACTCTACGCTAAGCAAAGCCAACAAGAACCACTTATTACAGATTTAATAAATGATATTGCTCCAAATATAAAAAAACTTATTGAAGAAAAAAATATTACAAGTGTTGGCTTTATACCACCCACAGTCAAAAGACAAGTTCAATTTATGACTGTAATTCAAAAAAAACTCAAACTAAAAACTAGAATTATAAATATTAAAAAAATTAAAACTGACGTCGCTGTTCCTCAAAAAAGTTTAAGTAAACTATCCGATCGCATTGAAAATGCGAGCCACTCAATAGTTGTTAGTGATAACAGTTGGCACGATAACATACTCCTAATCGATGACGCTGTAGGTTCTGGTTCTACTTTAAACGAAACAGCTAGACAGATCAAAGAAAAAGGTATTTGTAACGGCAAAATAATTGGGCTTGCTATTACTGGTAGTTTCAAAGGGTTTGATGTGATCAGTGAAGTCTAAGTTACTTTAAAACTACGTTTTTCCTACTTCCTCCTCTTCCAAACCATCTTCCAATCGCTACACAAAGAGCTCTTAGTTGTTTTTATCGACAACTTTCCCAAGCGCAAGCCCATCTTACCTTCAAAGTCCAACCCTGAAGGTCAAATTACGCGTAAATCAAGGAGTCAAATCCTCAAATTGCGCACAATCACAACTACTTACCTTCCCATTCCTCCAACAAGTCACAAAAACAAATTAACAACCGTTTCAAGGTATAATAAACCATGGTTAAATTACCAAAATTTGTTAGCAAACTCTTCTGGGGCGATGATCTAAATTCTCTTTCCTACACTAAGCACAAAAAGTATATTTCTCAGACCATCATGCAAAAAGGCAACCTCAAGGCAACTAGCTGGCTTCTCAAAAAACAATCAAAAAAAGACCTTAAAAAAAACATCACTTCCAAAATGGATAAAAAATCCAAAAACTTTTGGAATCTATACCTCAGCTAACTATGCACACAGAAACCCTAGCGCCAAACACAAAGTCAATTTTAGACAATCTAAGCCTCAACCACTCTGTATTAGATAATTTTTACCTCTCTGGTGGCACCGCCCTTGCGCTACACCTAGGTCACAGAGAATCCGAAGACTTGGACTTTTTTACCCAAAATGAATTCGACCCACAACTGCTCCAAACAAAATTAGAAAAAATAACCACTCTCACCGACGTATCTTTAGAATCTGGAACATTAAATTGTTATTCCGAGGGTGTTAAGCTACAGTTCCTTCATTATCCATATGGTCTGCTCGAAACCCCCATAATTTTTCAAAACATGAAACTGTCCTCTGTTATAGATATAGCATGTACCAAACTCATCACAATTTCCGCCAGAGGCTCAAAAAAAGACTTTCTCGACCTATTCTTCATTCTGCAAGAGTACTCCCTCACAGAACTGTTTGGTTTGCTACCAAAAAAATACACTCAGACCGACTACAACCTTCTCCACCTCCTCAAGTCTCTTGTCTTCTTCGAGGACGCCGAAAACCAACCAAACCCCAAAATGCACAAACAAATCAGTTGGGAAGTAGCCAAAAAACACATAGCTAACACAGTAAAAAACTTCGAGATTTAACTCTTTCTACCATTCCGGCTCTTCCACCAAGTCACCACCAAAACAGATTCCTTTAAGGACTGTCTCCTTGAATGGCAACAATCCACACCGTCCACCCAAAAGCAATAAAATCTGCTATAAAATACATACATGACCCCTCAACACTACCCAGAAGATCAACTCAAAGCAGACATTCTAAGCATTGCCAAAAAACACTTCGACCTACTAACCACTAAAATCTTTATTTTTGGCTCAAGGGCCACAGACAAAGGAGACGACCGCTCAGATATCGATCTTGGTATAGAAAGCAACCCTCCAATTAGTCTAGATAGCCTCCAAAAATTTAAAGAGGAACTAGATAATCTCAACACTCTCTATACCATCGATGTTGTTAACTTCAACCAAGTTTCAAGTGAATTTAATAAAGTTGCTTCCCAAAAAAAGATATACTTAAACTAATATGCTCAAACTAGAAGAACAAATTAACCAGCTTGCTAAAGCAGTTAGCAGACTTGGTGAGTCTTTGGCCCTTCCAAAAACTGACATTGTCCGAGACTCTGCTATCCAGCGGTTCGAGTTCTGTCTCGATCTTTCCTGGAAGACACTCAAAACATATCTCGAAGAAAACAAGGGAATAATAGTAAAATCACCAAAAGAAACTTTTCGCATTGCCTACCAACAAGGAGTGATTGAATATGACACAAAATGGCTAAGCCTAGTAGACCTAAGAAACGAAACTGTCCACACCTACAACGAGGCCTTTGCCGAAGAAGTTTATAACCAACTATCACCTGCCCTAGATCTACTCAAAACCCTTTCAAGCAAACTGAACCAAAGATAGCCCCAAGATCTTTTTAGATCAAAGGAGTCAAAATAAACACCTCACTTTTTTCCTTTCCTCCTTTTCCACCAGGTAACCAACAAAAAAATTATCAAGGCGATTGTCTTCATAAAGATATTTTATGCTTGTTCTGCAATTTTTGCACATTGCCCGCCACGATCATCAGCCATATCATATCCCCATGAAAGAAACACTTGCAGAAAACTCAGAACGAGAACACAACTTCACATCCGTAAGCTTTGTCATTTTAAAACCATTAGGAGCCCAAGAACCTATTAGGTCACAAATATTGACACAACTCTCCCAACACGTAACAATCATTTCAACACATAAGTTCTCCCCCAGCAGAGAGCAAATCCACAATCTATATAAACCAAATGGAATTGACCAAAGTGGTACCCCAAAACCATACTTTGCTCCGATGGTAGAGTATTTTGTAAACAAGGAGATAGAATTTGTCCTACTGGGTAGCAATCAACAAAGCGAGGATACATTAATAAAAACAATTGACATGCAGATTGGTTTTTGGAATCCAAACGAAGCGAATCGAGGTGAAATTCGCCACCTTATGATAGAACACAAACTCCAATACGACTTAGAGTCAGACTACGATAATCTAATCCACTCACCATCCTCAGCAGAAGACATGCGCAGAGAACTAGAAATATTTCTAGATGATATCAGCAATAGTTCGTAGTCATGAATATAAAAGCCTTACTCGATCAAGTAAAAAATCTAAAGCTACCATCAGGTGAATATGCAATCTTTGGTAGTGCCACTCTGGCAATAAGAAATCTCCGCGAGGCACCAAATATCGATTTAATTGTCACAAACAAGCTCTGGCAAAACCTACTAGCATCAAATATTCCAGATGAAGAAGGATTCATTCGAATCGGTCATGTAAAAATCTCAAACTGGTGGTTTGCTCCAACAAAATATTCAATCGACAAGATGATAGCGATGACTGAGCTTATAGATGAGCTCCCATTTGTACCTCTAAACCTGGTTGCCGACTACAAGAAAAAACTGAACAGACAAAAAGATATCGATGACATAGTTTTGATAGGAAACTATTTAAAACACCAAACACCTGATAGGAATAACGACAAAGAAATTGCAATCAACTTCTGCGACCAAGTAAACAAAAAACTAGACGATAAAATTTTGTCTATTATCCTCTTTGGCTCGGTGGCTCGAGATCAAACAACACCAGAAAGTGATATAGATATTTTTCTAGTCTACAATGACAAACAAATAACTCACAAGCAATTGACCAAACAGATAACAAAAATACTTGTAGAAACAAACACCCAGCCACCAGCTATTTACCCCTTTCTAGTTCCCAGCTCACTACCTTTACACGAATTGCCGGTTTTTTACGATGCCAGTATCGAAGGATTGATCCTCAAAGACAACCAAAATATTGCCAGTGCCTCCGTCCAAAAAATTATTAACTCCAA
Source organism: Candidatus Collierbacteria bacterium RIFOXYD1_FULL_40_9 (assembly GCA_001776275.1). Classification (GTDB taxonomy): domain Bacteria; phylum Patescibacteriota; class Microgenomatia; order UBA1400; family MFAQ01; genus MFAQ01. The sequence continues at coordinate 15,957 of MFAQ01000007.1, read as the reverse complement.
CACCAAAAGAATTTCATTACCAAGTGGTAAATGGGTTTGGATCAATTTAAACAAAAAAATGATGTCAAAAAAAGCTAACTTGCTCACAAGCGCCTCGCAAGAGTCCCTACTTCACGCCAAAGAGTCCTTTGGTCGAGGAAGTTGGAACATGTCTATTAGAAGATCACAAGAAGCAGTTGAGCTAGTGACAAAAGCCTCACTTGCCAAGCTGCAAGTCGATTATCCTAAGGACCACGATCAGGCACCGCTACTCTTAAGAATACTAAAAGCAAAAGGTATTCTAGTAACTCCAGACGAGGAGAATAATATTCTAAAAATATCGACCGATCTGTCTCGCAAAAGAGGTCCCGCTCTTCAGTATGAAATCGGCTACGACAAAGAAACAGCTAGCCATGACCTCGCCTCAGCAAGCTACGTAATTGAAACACTAAATAGAATTATGTGTCAAAAACTATGAAAATAGTTGTCTGTGGATCAATGATTGCATACCCAAAAATGCTCAAACTCAAAAGCAAGCTGGAACAGAACGGGCACGTTGTTATTTTGCCAGACCCAGCCAAGGACAAACACATCAAGTTGATCAAAGAAAATAAATACGTGGACACATACAAACTAAAAATCAAGTTCGACTATATTCGTAGACATTATAGAAACATATTGTCTGCTGACTGCATCCTCATAACTAACTGGAGCAAAAACAACGAAAAAAACTACATCGGTGGAAATGCATTTCTAGAAATGGGCTTCGCTCATATACTTAAAAAACCAATATACACTCTAAAACCTATACCCAATAATAGGTACTATTATCACGAAATGAGAGCCATGAAACCTCAGATCTTCCCATTGCCTCATCGATAATCTTTCTCAAAACTGCAGTTCTCGTAAGGCTCTTGTCTTTTCTTACTCTATCAAGGTAGTCCATCTGTTCGCTAGGTAAATAAAAGTTAAACCTAACATCAGAGTTTTTTTCGATAAACTCCAAACCAGATTTAATAACTGTATCCAAATTGTTAGCAGTATATTCTTCATAAAACAACTTACCAGATTCAAAAACGTCCACAAATGATTCAGGGTGAGATGTTTTTTTGTACAAAACGATCACTGGCTTTCCCTTCTGAAGTGCAAACGCAAGTTTAATACCAACATGTAAAGTCGATGGGTACGTCGCCTCAAAACATACCAGATCTGCCTCCAATAGATTTTTCTTAAATCTTTCAAAATATTTGACTCTGTCGACATGTCCTCGTTTTAAAATTAAATCGTTAGATACGACTAGAGTCTCACCTAGTACCTCACACCCACATTTCTCTAAACATTGAACAATTGCCACATAATCCTCCATTCTCTCATTTCTGTGCAAAATCGATGCCTGAAACAGAACTTTCATTTATCCTCAAACTCCTTGTCCAGTTTCATTGCTTTTTCAATAAGACCACGCAAAAAGGCTGCTCTAGGTATTTTCCTCTTTTGATTCACCCAGTCCAAATATCTGCCAATTTCTGGCGAGATAAAGAAGTTAAACCTTACATCAACCCTTTTAATTACATCATCCATTAATTTTGGCAAAAAGGAGTCCACATCGATTGGGCTATACTCGTTATAAAAAAACAAATCCGAACCAATACCCTCAAAAAAAGGGGACCCTTTGTCTTCAGCGTAAAGAGCAACAACTGGCTTTCCTTTGTCCAGTGCCAAGCCAACCTCGTGTCCCACGTTTATAGTTGAAGGAAATGATACTTCTGCAACAATTACATCCGCTTTATTTATCTCCCTCAAAGTTTTCTTGTAATACTCCTCATTCTCTTTTTTTGTCTTATCAAAAACTTTTGTTATTGAGTTTTTAGTGATATGGTCATGAATAACAGTGTGACCCAACTTTTCAAGACAATCCACTATCTTTCTATAGTTTTCTCCATAAAAATCACTAAGCGATATGGCAGCGGTAAAATAAATTCTCATTTTTTGTTTATAGCAATTAAATTGTAATATGGTGGTCTACTTCCAACTTTGTGAGATGATTTCCCAATTATCTCAAAACCAGATTCTAACAAGTATTTATCAGCTCTTTTTCTGCTCATAGAGGTATAGTAGCGCCTCCCTCCCACCTTGTCCTCTGTCATATAAACAAAACCATTACCTTTTCTAAAGGTAACAAGCAACAAACCATCGGGTGTCAGCACCCTTCTGAAGCTAGCCAACAAAGACGGTATATCCTTTTTTCTAATATGAGCAATAGCTGTCTCACAAAAAATGCCCCGAAAAGAATTTTCCGGAAAGTCCATACGTTCCATATCCATTTCCATCATAGGTGACTTAATCCCCATTATTTTGCCAATATTTATCATATGCAAAGAGGTATCTATGCCCACAACAGAAAAACCCTGCTTAACAGCTTCTTCCATATCTCTTCCAGATCCACAACCTGTAAATAAAATTTTCCCTTCCAAACCTTGCTTCTCAAACTCTCTTAAAAATGGATCTAATGTAAAGAGTCTTGCCTCATCCAATGCACCATCCCTTCTTTCATAGTTTAGGACATATCTATCTGCGTTTCTCTCATACGTTTGACGCGTCACAATTATCTGTTCCTCTGTCAGATCTTTTTGTTCTGTATACAGTACTTCCTTTGTCGATCCTATCTTATACATCTATAACCCAATATTATATACGAAGTTCAGAAGTTATTAAACATTATAAGCTTGACATATAGCCTGTAATAGTGTATATTACGCCCATATGAAATCAATCTTGCCTATCATCTTGGTTATCCTCCTCCTCACCGGGGCTATTACCTACGTTCTCTCCAAAAACACTTTACCAAAACAGGTAACCAAGCAAGAAGTCGTTTCTCCAAACGAGCTCGAAGTCGACTCTTTTATGACTCCTTCGCCTACCGCAACACCAACTCTTAAGGTTCTTGCAACCCCTACTCCAACCGCTACTCCCACTCCAAAAATAGCTCAAGCCGGAAGCTCTAGTGTGCCTACCATAACCCTCAAAGACGGTAAAAAAGAGGAAAACGTTGATGAGCCTACCACCAAAGGTGGAATCAAAGATGAAGAGGCTAAAGTA
>MFAQ01000007.1:0-12867 GCA_001776275.1 Candidatus Collierbacteria bacterium RIFOXYD1_FULL_40_9 | reverse complement strand
AGAAAATCATCACCAAGTCCATCGTCTGCACCCCTGTCTACGGAGCCGCAAACACCTGTGTTGAACACGAGGTTGTTGACACTGCCGGTGAAGACATTCTTTTCTTTAACTTAGCCAGTCTTTCTTACTTAGCTGGTTTAGTTAGCTTCGTCAAAGCCAAAAAGGCTTAAAATTTATTTATTGAAATTTACTCTCTGGGCTTATAATAGAGCCCATTATGTAGATCTCAAAACATCGAGGCTACGATCTTTGAAAAACTTGAAAACGGAAACCAACCCCATCCACACAGATGGGAGACTATTCTCATAAGGAGAGAAATCACATGAAGAAAAAGTACTTTATCGCCCTTCTGACGATCGTGGCGCTCACCCTGAGCGCCTGCAACAAACCGTCAGCAGGTGATGAAACCGGTAGTGAGGCTACTCCCGCCAGTCCTACCGAAATGCAGGCAACGGCCTATGCTGGGCAAACTCAAGCTTTTGGAATTAAGACCCAAACCGCCGAAGTCGCCCCCAGCGCCATCCCCACCTTCACCCCCACGGCAACCTTCATCCCCACCCTGGTGCCCACCGACACACCTCTGCCCACCTTCACTCCTACTCCTGAAGTCGTGGTCATTCCTGACGATGCTTTCATAGTCGATGGTTGTCCCAAGAAATCCTTCGGCAATCACCCAGACACAGGAGAGCCACTGGTCTTTGACATGCCTGGCTACCCAGGTGATCCGGACGTTCGTTGTCACTATGTCATTTGGTCACCTTCCAGGCCTGTCGCTGTCATCATAAAGACAGATGGACTAACCGCTGAAGCCGGAATTTTCTCATTTTGGTTCCACGGCACCTACAATCTTGACGGTACTCTCAATGGTTGCCCTGAAGAAAAGGTATCTGACCCCAAGTGTGAAGGCACATTCGTAGCCACCGGGACAGTGGTCGTCCCCGCAGGTGTTATCGTTGACGTCAATTTCTATAACGACGTCAATAAGGCACATTCGCGCTTCAACTATGTTGGTAATCCCAACTTCGCCTGCGAGTATGTTGGTAATGATGTTGTAGACGAAAATGGCAACGTGATCGTTCACACTGAAGACAACATCGTTGTTCCCTTCTTCGCCGGCGATAATGGCACAATCTACGAATTTGATCGCTCTTTGCCAAGTCCTCAACATTGCCCCGGTCACGAAAATGTGGTCGTCCCAACTCCCAGCACAGACGACGAGGGGCACTGCTCCGCGCCAACTGACAATGACTGGGTGTGGTACGAAAACTCATTCTGGCGTTATGAAGGCCAAGCAATTAGCTTCCAGGTTCCCAGCCAAATTCTTCGTGTCGATTTTAAAAACACCGATAGCAAAATCAACACTGCCTACAATGGTGATCAAGTCGACAGCGCAGTTTTGGCAAATGCCTACTGCAAATAATACCGTTTTCAAGTTTGCACCGCCTCCCCGTCGCCACGACGGGGAGTTTTTTTATCTTGTAATTGACAAATTAGCTTCAATCTGATACAATATAGGATATATTATGAAGCTAAATTCTACCAAACCTCTAGTTTCTGTCATTATCCCCGTTTATAACGCTAACGGGTATCTTTTGCAGGCTGTAGACAGTATTCAAAACCAAACATACAAGAACTTAGAAATTATCGTCATCGACGACGGCTCCACAGACGAAACCCCAAAAATTCTAGGCACCATAGCCAAAAAAGATAAAAGAATCAAAATTCTTACCAACAAAAAAAACCTCAATATTGCATCATCTCTAAACAGAGGCATTAAGCTTGCCAAAGGTAAGTTTATTGCCCGTATGGATGCAGATGACATTGCTCTACCCAACAGAATCGAAAAACAAATCAAATTTTTACAGACTCACCCTGGCGTAGTTATTCTTGGTGGTCAGTGCAAAACTATAGATATAACCGACAAAGTTATTGGTCACAAGTTCTTCCCAGTACTGGATAAAGATATCAAAGATGCTATGTATTTCGAAAACCCTATTCAACACCCAACAGTTATCTTCAATACCAATCTAATTCCCAAAAACTTTACTTGGTACAATACAAATCTACCTCCAGCCGAAGACTACGATCTCTTCTTCCGCCTTGCTCAGTTTGGTAAATTCCACAACTTAAAAAGTGTTGTTCTTAAATATAGACAATATCTTGGCTCCTCTACCTTCAAAAACCCACTAAATACTTTCAACGTCACTCTAAGGGTTAGAAAAATGGCTACCACTAAATATGGTTATATCCCCAGCTTCAGGTCCAAACTCATTCACCGCCTCCAAAAACTGACACTAAAACTCCTACCAGCTTCATTTATATATCCTCTATACACCCTGCTTCGCGGTATCAGATCTCCTTTGAATCAAATAAGCTTTTTGTTTAAATTCGTAAACAAGTTCCCTTATTTTTCCAGATCTCTCAGTCAATAATTCAAAACCAATTTCCCCAAAAACTTTTTTCCACCCCGCATCATCCCTGTTCTGGTGTGGATGACCAAAAAATTCCAAATTCAGTACACTGTCCCAAAACCAAATATTAAGCCTGTCCCACCAATTCTCATACACATCTTCCACCACAATCACTTTTTTTGCTACTCTACCAGCTTCTATAAGAAGCTTTTCAAAGTCATTTACATGGTGCAAAACTGTAATCAGTAGTACCATCTCGAACTGTTTATCCTTAAATGGAATATTAACTCCGTCGTAGACCAAAACCTTAACCCCATCGACCTTTACCTTGTCTACCACATCTACCGAGGTCACCAAATACCCAGATTCCATTAAGGCTTTCGACACTTCGCCACTACCACAGCCCAAATCTAGCACTTTTTTTGATTCTCCCAACAAGGGTTCAATAAGCTCTATCAAGTACTTTACTTTTTTCTGATGCAGTCTTACCACCCAGTCGGCAACCAATTTATTCATACTTCAGTATAGCAAAAGTCCTATAACTTGCAAAATATACAAAATAGGCTAAAATAAATTAAATTCTGACTCGCAAATTCCCAAAAAAACATGGAGGCAATGTGTCTAAATCCGCTCAAAAAAGTGAACTTGTCCACAGGCTTATTATTGTCTTCTTTGCCATCTTGATGGTCTTTAGCGCAGCCTATACCACAGCTGTCTACACTGTCGCCCCTTTTGTAAAAGCTGAAGCCTCAACCACAATTGGTACCTTCCAGCCTCTCACTGACAGCCAAGATCTGATTTTGGACACCGGCCTTCTCGCCATTACCAAAATAAGTCTTGGCGAATCCAGCCCCAATAATTTCATTTTTTATCTTGGCGGCTACCCAGAAGATGGTCAAACCATGACCCAGGAAAATCTCTGCTTCACCTGGCTACCGACAAACCATGTCCTCTGTTTTTGGTTTCTCCACCAATAAATCACCCAACCGGCGCCAAAATAGTGGTGTCGGTTTTTATTTCACCAAATCCCCTGGCTCTTTTCTTATTCCTGGCACCAGCCTATCAAAATCCCTATCAAAAGAAACTAGCACCATATTTCTCTTTAGCTGTCCGGCGATTAAGCAATCAGTATACTTTACTCCCACTTTTATCGTTTTCTCAAATGCCAACCTACTATTTGTTTTCTCCAATATGACCAGGTTTCTTGTTCCCATAATAGTTTTCAGATAGTGCGCAATTTTTTCTTTAGAAAAACCATAGTAACTCTTTAGGGTATACAAAATCTCCATCAGAGTCACATTCGATACATAAGGTGCAACCGAACCCATCTCTACCTGGTCAAAAAATCTATCACACTCTTCAAATTGTCTCAAATCATCCTTTGCAAAATATCTAATCCAGACATTGGTGTCTATCAGACAACTCATCATATGTCCGAATAGTCAATGTAGTCTCGAATTCTTTCAATATTTATTTTCTTGGTAGGCTTTATGCCAGCCAGCGAACCTGCCAATTTTTTAAGTGACGATTCATTACTAGGTTCAACCATCATTTTTCCCATTTTTACAGTTATCTTTGCTTTCCCGTGTTTTTTAAGGCCAATAGCCTTCCGCACCCCAACAGGAATGTGCATCTGAAATCTAGGTGTAATTGTTGTTTCCCATGTCATATTACTATCATATTGCAATACAATACACTTGTCAATACTTCACACTCATCATTACTTTTACCATCTAAAGGGGTCAGGTAACAAACCTATAACTTGCAAAACAGCCAATAATGGGCTAAAATAGCCCAAAAATATAGCTCGCCCATTCCCAACCCAAACAAAGAGGCATCTCGTGGAATCAATTTCACAAAAAAAAGACATCGCTCGTGCCCGTCGGATATTTTTTGGGGTCATTGTTCTCGCAATCATCATCGCCACTGGTCTCAAGATCCAGATTGTTAGCTCTGACGGGGTTTACCATGCAACAGAAGATCAAAACACAGTTGTCACTTATGACGAAACAGGGCCAACGACTATGTATACAGTGGAGACCCATAGCAGCCACCAAAAAGTAAAATATGTGACTAACTACGTTTATGTGCCCAACGAAGGACAATTGGTTCACTTGTACCAAGTCCACCTAAAAACAACAACAAGAACAAAGTATTGCAGCCTGGTTATTCCTAAAGTCGTCGTCGTCACCAAAGTCTCTGGAACTTTCGATCAAGTCGCAGATGACAGCGGTCGAAGTGACTGGATTGGCTATATTCGCAACTCACCAGACCGTCGTTATTTGATCCCCGCTGATAACAATACGCCCTTTTACCGTACTTTATCGCTTGGAGTTTTACCCGAACCAGGTGACCAGATAAAAATGTATTATCTGGAAATCTTTTTCTCAAGCGAAAAGTTTCTCAAACTAGCTATTCTGTACTAAACTTAGCGCCCGACACCGTCGGGCGCTTTTTATTTACGCCAAAGTTACCCTCTCTAGCTTATTTATTCTCTTATCGTGGTCACGCAATACCAAATCCGAGTCTAGGACTTTATCTAGCTTTTTTTCAACGCCACCAAGCCTCTGTTTAACCTCAAACATTTCATTGTCCAAATTATCTAGTCTCAGTTTTACTCCCTCCATATCATTTTTCAACTCAACCACATCTTGTTTCAATCCTCCTACATCTTGTTTCAATCCCCCTACGTCTTGTTTCAATCCTCCCACGTCCTGTTTAAGTCCCCTCACCTCATCCTCCAAGGAGTCAAACCTAGGAAAAACAACTTGCTCCAAAGCATCCAAAACCCCATCAAAAACAATTTTCTTCATCACCTTTTGATCATTATCTGTCATATATCCAATATACCAAAAATGCTAAACTAAAATTGTGGCTACTGGCAAAAAAAATAAAAAACTTCACCAGCAAAAAACCTCTCGCCTCAAAAATATACTTGAAAAAGTCAGGGCTTTTTTTGTTGACTTCTGGCCAATTTTTTTCCTAATACTTATCACCCTTACTCTCTCCTACCTAAATTACGACAAGGGTACATATCTTTCCGGTTGGGACAATCTTCATCCAGAGTTCAACCCATCCCTATACCTAAAAAGAAACCTGTTTGCCGTTTGGCAAGAATACCAGTCTACCGGACTTCTAGGTGGCATGGCCCACGCAGCCGACCTGCCTCGCGTAATACTTATCTATTTGGTCAGCCTGACCAATCTGGTTCCCAATAACCTCATTCGCTACCTCACAACCTTCTTACCCCTAGTCCTTGGCCCTATCGGAGTACATCTTCTCTTAAAGCAAATTTTTGTAAACAGCAAACTAAGTCACAAAAGTATCCAAAGTAGCACTTTTCTAGCTGGTCTTTTTTATCTTTTAAACCTTTCAACTTTGCAAACATTTTTTATTCCATTTGAGACTTTTACTTGGTTCTACGGTGCTTTGCCATTTTTAATATATTTTTTACTAGTTTATTTCAAAACCCCAAAACTAAGCAACTTCCTTCGCCTCTTTCTAATTTCTTTTTTATCTGGTACCGCCTTTTATGTCGAGACCCTTTTTTTGGTTTTTCTTATTTGTCTCATACCTTTTTTTATAGAACACGTTTTTCGTACCAAAAAATATTTTGTCAACTCGTTGCATGTCATACAATCCGGTCTTGCTATAATTCTTCCTCATCTTTATTGGCTTTTACCTGTCGCTTTTTTCGTGTTTACCAATAGTCAAATAGCTACCCAAAACCATATCAACTCTATTTCTTCAATCGAGACGTACTATCGCAATCTAGAATTCGCCAACCCCAAAAGTCTCCTCACACTTCATAGCTACCTTTTTAAATACTTAGACTTAGGAATAAACAACAAATACGACTTTCTTCTCGGTCCATGGTTGAATCATCTAAACTCACCCACTATCACTGCTATTGGAATCTTTTTTGGTGTCATCATTCTCCTCGGAATATACTATTCTCTAAAAACCAAACTGGCATATCACCGATCATTTCTAGGAATTTTAGCCTTCTGTTCCTTTTTCCTTTTAGGTGGCGGACTGCTTATCAACAGCACAATTCCGCTCATCGGTGAACTTTTAAGGTCACCTTACACAAAATTTTCTTTACCCCTTGCCTTTTCTCTTAGTTACTTCTTCGCCGTTGGCATTATATTTATTCTCGATATCTTTGCCTTCTTAGATACTCGTCTTACCTACAACCTCACTCTTTTCACTTTTGCCTTTTTGCTTTTTACTTATATGTCTCCAGCTTTTTCTGGTAACTTCACAAACAAAAATATGAGAGTAAATATCCCCTCGGAGTATTTTGAGCTTTTTGAATATCTAAACAATAAACCAGCAGACCATCGAATTGCCAACTTCCCTCAACATACTTTTTGGGGTTGGAACTACTACAGCTGGGGCCACAGAGGTAGTGGGTTTACCTGGTACGGCATCAAGCAGCCCATACTAGACCGAGCCTTCGACGTCTGGGAAAAAACATCGCAAGATTACTACGAAGAAATATCCACTGCCCTTTACTCCCAAAATCACCAAAAGTTCAATGAGACCATCGATAAATACAATATTGCCCATCTTCTTTTGGACACCTCTGTTATTGCACCAGACACCAAAGCCAGTCTAGGCACAAATTATCTAGATCGAATTATTGCAACTTCTGAACAATACGAATTGGAAAAAACTTTCTCAAATCATCTTTTGCTCTACAAAAACAAAAATCATAAATCCAAGGACTTTTTGTCCTCAAAACCGACCCAAGACAAACAACAACAAAAGCCACTTCTCAGTTTCTCCCAACGTCCCAACCAAAATTGGTACGAAAAGGCAGGTTTTTTAAATACCAACATCACTCTCCCTAGTAGTACAACCTCCTTTACTATCCCCTCACTTACCGACTCCGAATCCCTTCTCCCCTACAAAATAGAATATCGACCAAACGGCGACTCTGTCACTCTAAAATTGACACCAATTACTCCAATATTCTATTTAAACGGAAGCCAACTCGACCTAGACTACACATCGCAAGTTATCAACATACCACTTACAACAAGCACCAGCAAACTCATTCTCAGTCTCAACTCACAATATATATCTTTCGACCTCCCGTCGGAAGTGCCCGCCCTCTCTGAATACTATTTTCTATCCGAAATGTATTTACCCACCAACAACAATTTTTCGTTAGCAGTTTACCAAGGGATACCCACGCAACAATACCCAATTATCAACTCATTAATAAACAACAATCCTGTTCAGTGTTACACCAAAAAAGAAAACCGTAGCATAGAAAAAATTGCTACCCCCAGAAGTATTACCTTACTCGGCACCGATCTAGTCGCCTGTCTATCCGCCACACTTCCACCTGTAGATCAAAACCAACTCTTAGCCGTTTCTTTTACTTATTATTCACCCACACTCACAACCGCCAATATCAATATTTCCAATGACGATTTTGGCACCGAAAACACCTCTCAACCTTTTGAGTCAAGCACAACTCCCAAAAGAGCTCAAATTTTTACCAAAGCCTCCACCCAAAACAAACAAGTCAACCTCATTTTAGAAGCCGAAGAGACAAAATCAATCCAAGAAATTACCTACAAAGATGTTTTTGTTAGCTCCCACGACACCGTCTACCAAATCTCTATAAAGTTGAGTCCCATCAAAGAAAAAACAGTCGATTTACCACAACAAGAAAATAATAAGTTACAAATCTCACTACCCATCACCAAAACCACCTACAATATTGTCCAAACCCCAACAGTCAACGCCCTCTTCCCCGAAAACCGAAACTGTGACCGCTTCAACAACGGTAAAACCGTAAAGATAAACAAAGATGACCACATTGTTTATCAGAGCCAAAATGCCATCGAATGCGACTATTTAAATCTGCGTCACCTACCTCACTCCCTAAATTATCTAATTGGTATAGACACCAAAAACATTCGTGGTTTACCCTTGGTGACATGTTTAGAAAATCACGCCACCAGACGCTGTGATATTTACGAAAGGCTAGGAAACCAAAACGGCCAACAATATATCCTCCAGACAATAAACAACAAAAGCGAACAAGATGGTTTCACGCTCCATTTATTTAACCAATCTTTTGGCAACAAAATAGGCGAAAATCAGCTAAAATCAATCACTCTTCATCCCTTCCCACTTACATTTCTCCAAAACATTACTTTAAACAACTCACAAGAAAATAGATCTGAAATCCGAGATCTGAAATCTGAGATCTCATCCACTCACCCATTTGAATTTTTCTATAAACTAGAAATTAAGTCGACCGGGTCATCCGAAATTAATTTATTTCAAACCAAGTCCCCTTACTGGAAAGCCATCCAAATTTCTCCAGAAGATTACTCCAAATCTTCTTTGCTCTTGGCCACAAAATACTTTTTCCTTTATCCAAAAACTTTTAAGTTCGCTCCAGTTGATACTGCAAACTGGTACAACACCTGGGCCATTCCTTCCGGTGGCAACCATATAATAATTATCTATCTTCCACAATACCTAGAGTTCCTCGGACTAGCCATCATCTTACTTACCATGCTTATCACCCTTCCCCTTCTTCTCTATCAAAAAATCAAGGAGGAAAAATAAAAAGGGCTTGACCTTCCAGTAACTAGAAAGTGTATATTGTTTAAAATGGCAAAAATCAGTATCGGTCAAATCTCAAAAATTGTTGATCTTCCCACCAAAACTATCAGATTTTACGAGCAAGAAAATCTTTTAAAAAAAGTTTCCAGAGAAGAAAACGGTTATCGCTTGTACTCCACCGAAAACATCGAGGAGCTCAAAGTTATCAAACACGCTCGCAGTCTTGGTTTTTCTCTCCCCCAAATCAAGGCCCTCCTCCATAACCCCGACAATCTCAGTGAGTATCTCCAGTCAGTTATCAACCAAAATCAAAAGGAGCTAGAAAATTTAAGGTCCGTTAATCAAAACCTAGTTTCACTCCAAAAAGAACTCCAACATAGCAAGTCTACTTGTACTGGGGACGAGTATTGTTGCAATATCTTCTATCAATCTCTAAAGCACAAAACGAAAGGAGGTGAACCAACCAAATGATCTACAACTGTTGTGGTGGTAAATGCGAGTGCGAAAATTGCACTTGTAAATAAAAGCAAAACCCCGCCACCGGCGGGGTTAAAGGTTTTAAAAGTCACATTAACTCTGAACAAAAACATACTTCTCATGTACTATATTCCCTTTGACATAGGCATGAGATGAAACCAAAGCCCAATGGCTCTTTAATAGACCCCTAAATAACTCATATTCATCAGTCTTCTCAGACACGTTACCGTTTACAAAGATCTTTTTATTGCTTGGATCCACTGTTACTACTTCCACAACATAGATGTCAGCCATTTAATTCTCCTTCTAATATAGTTCATAAAATTGTTATTCATCAACTGCAAGTAATACTCATCAAAAGCAATCAACAAACTTTCCCTGTTCGAATATTTTCCTGGTCTGTATGCCCTTGATGTAATACCTCTCTGCGCCATTTCGCAAAGTTCCCAGTCTTCAGCGTTGGTTTTCGCCCAAACCTCTACCGGCTCATTCTTGGCGAATTTCTCTCCCAAGGTAGTATCTGAGTCAGGGTTAAAAAGCCAATCACTCTCAATTCTGGTTTCGGTTGCTGATTGCGGATACAAACAGTGAAACATCAGGTAGTCTGGGTGAATGTTCAAAAGCAAATTACCAAGAATTGTGTAATACCAACCCTTCCTTGCTGTCTTCTCGGTCAGCTGACCACCAAGTGGTAGTGCACAAAACTGTCCAGAACTGGTCACACTATCCGCCCCATTCAAAATCTCCATCAATCCTCCCAAAAACGGACCATCAGACAGATCATTCTGAGCACTTTTGTCACCAATAAACTTACTAAGTGTTTTATGCGCTATTCCACAATGCAAACATTCATTAAAGTTTAGGAAGATCAATTTCCAGTTGGCTTTTACTTTGTAAGTTTCCGTGTGCCCCCGAATCAAACTTCCAATTTTCCAGTCCTCAAGTCTGCCCAACATGGGTCCATAAATCTGCTCAAAGGGAATAGGGTCATTAACAAAACTGATAAAAATAAACCCTTCCCAAATATACAAGGGCGGACTGGTCAAACCATTACTCGCAAAATCAAAGTCTGCAATTTCTTCCATACCAGGAGCACTCAGTAGCCTCCCATCCATATCATAAGTCCAACCGTGATAGTGACACTGCAAAGTTTTACGATTAAATTTCCCTTCTGTTGCCCCCGACCTGTTTGGTTTACAGACCAATGTTCCTCTGTGGGAGCAAACATTGTAAAAAACTTTTATCTGATCATTTTTATCTCGCAAAACAATAAAGGGCTCACCCAAAGCCTCAATCAGAAAATAGTCCCCCTTGTTTGGAATACGGCCAGTATGCCCCAAGCAAAACCAAAACTTTTCAAAAATCTTCTTTTTTTCTTTCTCAAAAATTTGCTCGCTTGTGTAATATTTTGCTGGCAGCGTTTTTGCTCCAGGCAAATAGGTGTCAGTAGTTGGCTTAAAGTTACTCACCACTCTCTCCTTCTCTTTTAAAGTCCGATTTCAGCAATTCTACCAAAAGAATCCTTCGCAATTAACGAAGGATCATTCTATATAATTCTAGTCTCTTATCTGAAGCGTATATTGTACCCGCTGATCACCGTTAGAAAGAACAAACAGAAATACACCAACCATGTCATATTTAGCTTCACAAACCAAGTAAGAAAGATATTTTTGTACTGGCTCGCCTTTAGAAACAATATCTTCATTGTAGTTGATAGATTGCAACTTACCGTCGATTGTCGCAATTGCAATAATAACAGCACTGTCTCTATTACTCATTTCACATCTCCTTTTTTTAAACGAACTTTTTGGCCATATTACCACAAAAAACCTCAAAGTAGAAGTGACGATTTTGCCTGCCCGACTCAATCATCACTCCCTCTCTGAGGTCTTTTGTTACAGTTGACAGCGTTTTTCTTCAGTGCTAATCTGTATGCAGTTAACAACTTCTGTCCAGTTGATAACTTGGAAAAAGAAAAGCAATGCTATTCGAGTTAGGCTACGGTAGTATTGCTTTTTTCCTGTTTAAATCCATACCAAAAAACATTGCACAAAAATCATTTCTCATCTGTCATCTGAGACCTGAAATCTGTTATTTACTCATCACCACCAACTGTTGGCCAAATTGGCCCATCTTGGCAATTTGAGTAGATGTTATCTGTCGTGCCAATTTCTCAGCACGAATATTTCTAGACACTCGAACTTCCCTTTTTGAATTAGTAAGTCCTAGTTTTTTGAGCAGGTTTTGCATACTTTTTTAATACTTTTACGCGTACTAAAGGAAAATATATCACATCTTGTCAACAACATCAACCCATAACCAAAAAAGTAAATAACCCATATTTATTTTAGCTTCAAAAAACCACTAAAATACCCCACTAGGGGTATAATAAACTAAATCAAGGTCTTTTAAAAAGGAGCCATCCAATGGGTAATACACAACAAGTATCTGACTTCGTTTATTTTTGTTCCCCTCTCATACCAAACGAGGGCAAAGAAAATGCACTAGGCTACGCACAAGATCTGTATGACATGTTCCAATTGCCTGCACTCTGTCTCTCAATAGCTATTACACCACTGATTACTTTTCGGACAATTACTCTCCGGCTTAACCACCCAGATCTCTTAAACACCTTGGGTGTAACCCTATCTGATCTAGACACAATAGTCAGAGGATACAAATTTCCCCTTGAAACAATTCAAATATCCGAAGTCCTTAAAGGTTCCAAGGAATCTCAATTTGATCAAGTATTCGAAGAGTTTGCCACCACGTCACACAACTTTAATACTCTATTAACACAAGAAAGTATCAAGCAAAACTTAAGAGCAACCGTAAATCTTCAAATAAACTATCCATCTGGAGACCAAGTTTTTGATTTTCTCAAGCGTTATTCTCATGACAAAAGTCTAATGTTTGCGGTTGGCATGGAGATAGCGGCTGTAGTTTATTGGAATTTAGTTCCCGAATTTAGCCATCTAATCAAAAACGATTCATGGCTCAACTCATTCGACCCAGCCGACCTGGGTTAAAAAATCAAGCCCTCACGGGCTTTTTTGTACTCAATCTGTCCTATGGCAGATGCCACAAAAACGGCTCTAGGAATTTCCCAGAGCCACAAACTTAAGTTAATCCAATGGCGGATCAATCAGCTTCTTGATGAGATCAATGTTGCGAATGACTGCATCATTAAACTCAGGCGTCAATATTGCCTGGTAAATGAAATAAACGATAAACAGGCAACCAACAAATGGTGACACGGTCCAAAAAGCCCAGACCCCACCGATGACAACAATGGACATCCAAACCCCAGCCGGCTCAGTGTCACCAAATTCAGCCATATTTATGGCCGTGATATAGACAGTCATGGCCAAGTAGATCCCAACCA
>MFAQ01000006.1:4425-6185 GCA_001776275.1 Candidatus Collierbacteria bacterium RIFOXYD1_FULL_40_9 | reverse complement strand
CATTCGATTTCTTTTCCTCTCCTTACTTAGATATTTCAGTTCAGGAGGTTCCCACCTCGCCAAAAGGCGTAGGCGACCAGATAAATCTGGCCAGGTTTCCCCATTCGGACACGACCGGATCATAAGTTCTTGTCACCTCCCCGATCACTTTCGCAGACTTGAAACGTCCTTCTTCGGCTTTTACTGCCAAGGCATCCACTGATTGCTTGAGTAGAATAAATTAAAAATTTTGTTTTCAAATTGAATTTGAATTTATGCGATCTACTTGCATAATCTATTCACTTTTAAAGGAACGCATTCTGAGCTTTCCTAAGCTCGTGGTTGATTCTAAAGTTAATCTCAATTAGAGTCAACCACCAATTTAGGACTTGTGGACCATATCGGGCTCGAACCGATCACCTCTACATTGCAAATGTAGCGCTCTACCAGATGAGCTAATGGCCCAGACAAAAGATAAAAAAAGAGCCGCCTAAGCGGATTTATGAGTATCTTCCAAGGCACAAAACTCCCTAGGGGGCTTTTTGTTTATTTGTAACTTGGATAATTCTCATTAATTGTCTGCTAAGGACAAAGGTGATTATATACAAAATATTCCTCTCACACAAGAGGGATATTTTAGCTAAAACACAAATTACTTAAGCTCCCAAATGACGGTTACTGATTTAGAAACATTGCTTGTCCCAGGCTCAAGAGAAGCACCGCCACCGCCTCCACCAATTCCATCCCTCATTGCCATCGGGTACACAATACCACCAGATGTCATACTCTCAGTTACAGACATAACTCTACCCAAAGTTGCGCCAGCTGACTTTGCCATAGCTTCTGCCTTTGTCTTGGCATCAGCTACAGCTGCCTCAGTCAAGGCGTCTGCGGACTTATTAGATCGATCTAGCTGAAAGTTTGGTCCCCAAACATTTGTCGCCCCACTTTTACTAAGCAAATCAGCCAAAGTGTTTGCTCTGTCAATATCTCGCAAAGTAACTTCAATATTATTACTTACACTCCACTGTCCTGGTTTTTGCCTTTGTCTACCATCTTCGTAAACCATATCTTGCATTTGGTAAATACTCATCGATTGGGTAATAATATCTTCATCCTTAATACCAAATTCTTTGACCACCTTCGTAATTGCTTCTATCTTAGTATTAACTTCCTTTACAGCAGCCTCCCTATCACCATTTACCGCACTCATCCCAGCTGAAAACTTGGCAATTTGGTTTTTTTCCTTAGACTCCGCGGAACCGGTTACTGTTAGAGTTCTCACAGGCTCCATAGTCATTTGACCCCACTGGATATCTTTCCAAGGAAAAAAGTAAGCTGTCACAAGCAAAAATGCAGTTCCCAAAATAAACCAAGAAATTCTCTGTATGTCGTTCATCATATAATTTATCTTAGTTTATTTTTATAAAACTGTCAAAAAAAATGAGAATCAAAACCCTAACAGTAGGACCACTCAAAACAAATTGTTATCTTTTAATAGATGATCAAACCCAGCAAACCATAATTGTTGATCCAGCCGACGAAGCTGATTTTATAACCACAACCCTTATAGAAGACAGGCTTACTCCCACAGCAATTCTGCTTACACATGGACACTACGACCACTGCCTAGGCACCCTCGAACTACAACTTAATTTCAATATCCCAATCCATCTGCACAAAAGCGATTACCCCCTCTATCAAAAGGACCATCTTTCAGCTAAACACTTCTCCAACATCAAGATTCCTCCATTACCAAAAGCCAATAACTTATTAGATAA
>MFAQ01000006.1:3765-4414 GCA_001776275.1 Candidatus Collierbacteria bacterium RIFOXYD1_FULL_40_9 | reverse complement strand
TTCTCTTTGGAAATAGCTCACTCAAAGTCATCCACACACCGGGGCATACTCCAGGCTCCTGCTGCTTCATATCAGTTTGTCATTCCGGGCTTGATCCGGAATCCAGTCCCAAATCTCTCTTCACTGGTGACACCTTATTTGCAACTGGACCAGGAAAAGCAGACCATTCCTACTCTTCAAAGTCAGACCTCCAAAAATCCCTCGACAAACTGAGATCCGAAATCCGAAATCTGAAATCTGTCATCATCTATCCCGGCCATGAAGAATGGGGTTTTATAGCTCTCCCATCTCTTTTCTAGCATTCAGTATTTCTAGGTCATACTTACCGTCTTCATTGTATTTACTCAAAATATCAATTCCTTTTTGTAGCTCCTGTTTTGCCAAGTCTTTTACACCAACCGCTTTATAAGAAATACCAAGAGATATATGAGCCCTTCCATAATTATCTTCCATTCTTATTACCTGCTGATACTTTATTATTGCCTCATCATGCTTACCCATCATCTGTAATATATTTGCAGTGTTGTTGACATACTTCCACGATTTTGGATCCAATTCTTCAGCTTTGCGAGCCGCTTCCAGAGAATCTTCAAGTGAGCCATTTGAACTGATCCATGTGTAGGCACTAGCAAGGGCATCCCATATCTCA
>MFAQ01000006.1:1304-3751 GCA_001776275.1 Candidatus Collierbacteria bacterium RIFOXYD1_FULL_40_9 | reverse complement strand
AAATATTCTCGTCATTTATTCTCTTTACTTCATTTGGTTTACTCTCCTGTGCTTTAACTCTCATCTGAGAAAATTTCTCTTCCGATTGCATAATCAGAGCCTTAACTTCCGGACTCATTACTTCTTTCCATTTTGCAATTCTTTGTGGTTCTGTCGGCTCAGTCACTTCTTTTTTTATTTCCTGCTCCACTACCGCCATCTGCTCTTTTACAAATGGGTTCATATATAGCCTGTACCCCGCGTTAATCAAAAGTAATCCAATCACCCAACCTACAATCGAAACAATAAGAATCCATGCAATACCTGGAGACACTTCTTTTCTGGTTACTTCCTTAGCTTGTTTGTAAGTAACTATGCTATAAACCGCCGAAAAGAAACCAATCAACATGCTTAAAATAAATCTAATTGGTGACATTATCATAGCAACAGACACAGCCTCAGCTGTTGCTGACTCCATACTATTACCAGCCAACATACCAATTAAATACATTGGCAAATAAAACAGGATCGCCGCCCCCAAGTAAAAAATAATCATTCTCAATAAGACTTCCCCTAAATTTTGAGACATTATCTGTACACTGCCCTTTAGAGCACTCCACCACTTTTTTTGACCAATCACAATTTCGTAAGTCACATACTGCAAATACAAACCAACCAAAATCCCGGGAATTATTAAGGCAAACCACGAGCCCATCACAATAATTGAGGCAACAAAACTCATTATAAAAACAGGCACAAAAGTAGTAAATCCAACTTTTATAGCACCTCCCAGTGTAATTTTCTCTTTATATCCACCAACTGCAGCAATAATTGCAATTCTCACAATTGACCCCCATATTGTTGCCACCAAAAACAACAGCCCAATCAAAATTCCAGTTATAGTCATCCTTTCCAGCGTAAAAAAGGTTTGCAATTTTTGAGCCATCTCCACCTCAGAGCTCATTGTTTCACCAAAAGCGGTAAGAAATCCCATCCCAGCAACAGACAAAAAAACTACCCCTATTACCAAAAATCCAAATACAGAACCAATCAAAGACAAAATAAAGACATTCCCAAAACTCCCCTTAAACGCCTCCCAACTCTCAACAAAAAGTTCTTTTATTGAAGGCATTTTTTTCTCCATAAACACATTCTACCTCTTTTTCATTACCCTTTCTTTGATGCCAAGAATATTTAAACCTTCAAGTAACTTCAAGGCATCATGCATATCTTCTGTATCTCTCTCATTTACAGTTGGAAAAGACATATATCCTTTTTTATTTTTACTTGGCATAAAAATAATCGCTTGCCCCGGCTCAGCCCCTGGCTTCACATTTCCTTTGCCAGCAGAGTCCATGGAGTTTGACCACCAACCAGGGGCAATTAAATGTGGATAATTTGTCTCAGAGTTACCACCATCAAAGATGGTCATTATTCCAGCCCCCATTTGACCACCAGCGACATAACCAGGCTTCTCGTGAATCTGCAAATCATAAAGTCTTTGTAACCCCCATTCTGGTTTTGACTGTGACCCGTAACCTTCAAGTTTGTCAGCAAAAGCACCAATATACATAGGTTTCTCTTTCAAAGAAAACCCAGCAGGACCAACAGACAATTTAATCATCGACAAGTGATGAATTAGAGGTACTTCAGCAACATTTGCCAAATACGAGGCGGGGGCTATAGGAGGAGAATACAAGTTTCGAATTCTCCAAACGCCATTGTCATCCTCATACTCCTCAACACCTACTTTAATCGTTTTCTTCCAGCTCGGGTCTCGCAATGACTCATCCATCATCACTGCTAAAGTTTGACCACCTACCAACGAAACTAGGTTTGTATAACTATCTAAGATTTCTCTTCTCTCCATTGACTTACCAGATTCCTTATCAAGCATGTTTCTCAAAAAAACAAACAGTGAATGAGGGTTTTCTGAAACCTTATTGACATACAACGACAAGTCCTTGATACCCTCTGAGCTTGCACCAATTCTTGCGTTTTGAATAAGATGCAAAGCAATAGGTAGTCTCGTTTTGACATCATAAGATAGTGTGTCATACGGGGCTTTCATTTCCATCTGAGAGTACGGATTCCTAAATGTTTCACCACCAACAGTCACCTTGCTTACTGGTCTTTCCTCAGTGTGAATACCACCGAGTCTACTAGTTGCTTTCTCGTAATATATTTTTGGTTCCTTTTCTACTTTGTTATGAATTTTTTCTAATAATTCCTCCTTCATACCTTGTGCCTCAACTCTGTGAAACAATTTCATTGCTTCCAACGCAACCTCACCATGCTCAAGTGAAGCAAAGGGGTATGTAGTTTCCGGTCTTCTACCAGCAGACGGTCTCACAATCACTCCTTGTCCTTGTGGATGTGGAAGAGGAGCGCCAAGTCTAGTGCCAAATGAATCTCTCGGCTTGTCTGGGTTTGCACCTTTGTAAGTACCAGCCGAAATCAAATACACT
>MFAQ01000006.1:619-1163 GCA_001776275.1 Candidatus Collierbacteria bacterium RIFOXYD1_FULL_40_9 | reverse complement strand
ATTCTTAATAATTGGAATATCTAAGTCACCTACCATTAGTCTCCAAGTATTTATTGTTGTTGCATCAGCCGCCCAACCGGGATGACCCCAATATTCAGAAACCATCCCCAAAACTCTACCTGCTTTAGCTAGCGGGTCAAAAAAATCCATCTTTAAAAATTCCACTTGCTGTTGAAAGTCTATTGGAGTTTTCGATGTATTTGTACTCAAATATTTTTGAGTCAAACCCTCCAACTCATCACCAGCAAATATAACTACTACATTCTCATGGGTCAAAATATAATCCCTCATGTCATACATCGCCTCCAGATCTGAAGCAATACTTCCAAGGTGCCAATCACTGGCAATAATTATTTGAATTGGCTCATTCGTTTTAACCTCTCTGCTAACCAAATCTCTCCCAGTGTTATCTATTTCTAGTCTTTGCAATCGCTCCATTGCCTCCCTGAAGTCCTTAGATCTCTCGTCGTTACTCCTAAATTCAGGATAAACCTTAAGCCTCCCCAGCAAATCACGATTTTCGTTTTTTGACATTATTTTTTAA
>MFAQ01000006.1:0-607 GCA_001776275.1 Candidatus Collierbacteria bacterium RIFOXYD1_FULL_40_9 | reverse complement strand
GCGGAGTTTGTCATCACCAACTTTTTACGAAGTTCTGTAGCGTTATCAAAACCACTGGCATACCCAACTAAATGCTTTCTCATTACAAAAAATTTCTGCTCTGGCAAAATCTCTTCAAATTTTTTAGCATGTTCCACAGCCACCCTCAACCTCTCCCCAGTATCTATCTGAGAACTGATATCTGTCATCTGAAATCTAGAGCAGAGCACCCATGGATTCCCAATCGCCCCTCTCCCAATCAACACCCCATCCATTCTCCCAGTCAAATCAATTTCCTTCTCCATCTTTGTTAAAACTTTAAACTGAGATCTGTCACCTGAGATCTGTAATCTACTTATGTCACCATTCCCCAAAAACAACGCCCCACTCTCCCGAATTATTTCTGCTGCCTCCAAAAGCAAATCCCAATCAGCAAAACCAGAATATAGTTGCTTAAATGTTCTACCGTGCATGGCTACTGCAGGCATTTGGAGACTAGCAAGCAACTCCCACCACTTTTTATCTGGCTTATCACTCCCAATTCTTGTCTTCAAACTTACTGGTATCGAAGTTTTTTTTGACGTTGCAAAGACGCTAGCAAAATCGCGCGCAGATACCCTCTCTGAGC
>MFAQ01000005.1:18524-24450 GCA_001776275.1 Candidatus Collierbacteria bacterium RIFOXYD1_FULL_40_9 | reverse complement strand
GGAGATGCTCGTAAAAAACTAGAAGTCAAAAGTGGCAAGCCGGTTTCAGTTCCCGAGAATTATATTCATCAAAAACCCAACAAAAAATTAAGCTAGCTCTCTCTCCAAAAAGTACTTCGTCAAACAAAATCTGTAAAAATTTCCCCGTTTATACTGCGCAACCAAGGTTTTTTGCTCGTCATTTAACTCCTTAAAGTCAGCCTCAGTCAAATACGCAAGCAAAACTGCATCACTGCTTCGCAGGGTTATCCCTGTATCTTTCCTAATCTCCTCCAAAATCTTAAGTTTAACAGGGGAGTATTTTTCATAAAAATACCTGGCCGTAAACTTCTCAAACACTTTACCTGCAATGATAAGGGAAAATATATTCTTAAACCACTTTGTCCCGTACAAAGTCTTTACTGGCTCTCTGGTAAAAGTAAAACCAACCCGGTAATAAAACAGTCCAAACGGCTTACTCATCGAAGTCAAAACCGCCACAATATTTTTGTGGCTCAAATCAAACATATATTTCTCCGTCGACCCGAGGTAAGCAAGATCCAAAACTATTTGGTGTCCCAAATCCGCAATTTGTTTAATTAAAGAATCCCCAACAATCATTCCGTTTCGTGCCGAAGGGTTGGAGATAAACCAAATTCCTTTTGGTAATGTTTTTATTTTTTCTATGTTTTCTACCACTTCAATTACTACAAGCCCCAGGCCCAGTGCGCACTCTCTATACCCCTCGTACTCACCAGCCAAAGTATAAATTGGTGAGTTTGGTGACTCTACTTTAATACGCGAAAGTAAGTGATATATTCCCTCGCTCGACCCTGCAGTCGGGTAAACATAATCAAAACTATCAAGTCCCACTACTTCATCTTTGTAAAATTCTTTCATTTTGGTCACGACCGGCTTTTCAAAGTCATCTAGTCCAGGCGGGGTAACCGACTTCAGAAACTCCTCATGAGGGTAATTTTTTGTCACCTTAGAAATTAATTTTCTAACCTCTGGAAAATAATAAGAGTAGACCGCCTTCATCGCTTTTATCTCTTTCATTTAATTTTTATAAATATTAATATCTGATATCTGAGAACTGCCATCTGAGATCTAAAGTATGATCGCCCCTTTATACTGCCAATCAAAGCGGATGTGACCATCAGGGAAAAAGATCATCTGCCTAATGTCATCAGTACTCGGCTTTATTGTTAATGCGTCGGTAAGACAAACATTCTGTCCATCAATATCAAATATTCTTGAGTTATGACCATAAGAGAGCAACAGTCGACCTCTCTTTTCTGCCCACTTATTTAGTTTGGCAATTTTCGCAGGGGTCAGCATCATCTTTATCGTGTCTCTCTTATACTTCTCACTTTCTGACTCGTCTGGCGCTGCCACAGGCCGCAGAGATACTTGCTCCACACCCCACTCCGAGGCTTTCTTTACTATTTTTTCTGCTTCCTCTGGAGTATCAATATGGTCATTAATTAGGACCACCGAAAATCTTACTGAGTAGCCAATTTCATGTAGCTTGGTAATTGTCTTTTTAAGGTCTGGATAACTCTTTTTAAAAGGCAAGTAGTTGGCTCTGTTTTTTTCTGGGTCGTAGTGAACAATTGAAATTGATATCGTTGTCAGCCCAAGCTCGTACCACTCCTGCAAGTACTTATCGTACTTTTCAGGAAGTTCAGAAAACAAGACTGCATTTGTTTGCAGTTCCAAAATAGGAAAGTCATACTTTTGCAAATGCGTCAAAAATTCCGTCAGCTGATCGGGGTAGAGGGTTGGTTCACCCTTTCCTGTTAGTAATACTGTTGTTATTCCATTTAGTTGGGCAATTCGGCATGCCTTATCAAAATTTCTCCAATTAACTTTCGTAGGCCTAATTCCAATTTCTTTAATTCCCGTCATCTTCGAAACACAAAACGGACAAAATGCGTTACATAAAGCATTTCCAGATACCACAGTAAAAGTTTGTATCTTCATATAGTGTATATACTACACTATCTTCACCACTTTGTCAAACAAAAATAGAGTCCTTGCGTAAAAAGACTCTATTTACCAGTGCATACAATATATTTAGCTTTTGGCTCTTTTGCCCAAGCTATTAGCCAATTCACCATCGCCACAGCATTCTCTGGTGTCGCTGCCCAGTAACCAGATTCTGTGACACTTCTGCTTCCCCTTTGATCTGGCAAAGCTTCGATTGCAAGCTTTATACCCTCCAACCCCCATAACACTTCTGGAGTTATTTCAATCCTATCTGCTTGCTCTAACCATCGCCAAGGGTTCCAATTTACTTCTTTCCATATAGGATGGTAGTTATATGTCCAGTCAGCCTCAGATCTAGTGATTGGTGACTCCACATAACTACCATCAATTGTTACCCAGGATTGCAAATTGCTACCGGCTTGAGAGATTCCCAAACTAGTTAGCAATTGCATGTCATCGTCAAAAATTGCAATTGTGCCTCCCATAGCAGGGAACCTCCTTTTTTAAGATTTTGCCTATTTTACCACCAAAACAACTTATAATGTGTTAAAATAACAATATGAATTCTAAATTACTTTGCCACGCCTACCCAGGCACCATTATGTCCCTCAAAGAAAGGGTTAATTCTGGTGCCCAAAAAATGGAGGCTTAAGTAATTTGTTTGTCAGCTTAAGCCTTCCTAAGTGGAGGCTTTTTGCTTTATCTTCGGGAGGTTTAGTCAGTCAAATACTATCCATGAGTAGTCTTTGGCTGCACTTTAAAACAAAACAGGAGATAAAAATGTTTGGTATCAAAATGCAAGTAACCACCAAAAAGATTTCAGTCCTCCTACGTCCTGGCACCAAAGAGGATATTCCAGAGTTGGTCAAACACTTCTCTTCCATGCGTGTCCACATGTACACCCAAGGTCTTTTTGGTCAGACCTTAGAAAACGAACTCGAATGGTACGATAAAACTAGGTCCTCACAAGAAGGCTGCACTTGGTTTATTCAGCCCCAAGGCTCCAAAGTCGCAATCGGCGTTACCTCGCTGCATAAAATCGATACCTGGGATGGTGGTTGCTCCTCAGGTATTATCATTTGGGACACCAATTGGTGGGGCAAGGGGGTAGCTAGTGCTGCTCACTTGGCTCGTACTCTCTTCGCTGCCGATTTTTTAAATAAATACAGTATCAGAAGTAGTGTTAGAGAAGATAACCAAGCTTCCAGAAAGGCATTGGAAAAAGTTGGCTACACTGTTTGGGGTACAGAACCAGTAGATGCTTACCGCTCCGGTAAGTGGATCAAGACCCATCAGCTCAAGTGGTTTCGCCCCGACAAACACCAGTTCTACTTCCCAGACGGCTTACCGGAACTATTTACCCCAGGTGTTGCACGTGCCAAAATCGCTCTTCAAACCGCTCGCCAAGTTGTGGAGTTTATCTAAAAATTAATCCCCCAAGAGTCATGGCTCTTGAGGAATTTTGTTGTAGACAATGGGTTTTTTGCTTCTGCTAAACTAGACTCATCAAGTCCCTTGAAAGGATAACTTCAAATGCACCACACTTTTGTAGTTGGAAATGCATATGGAAACGAAGACTTAAAGACCGCCATTGAATCAATAGACGAAACCTTTCGGATCACATTCTTGCCACACCAAAGATCAAAAAGTGTCTACTCTAGCCATACCAAAAACATAACTGTGTTTCATGTAGAGGGAAAAAATATCAGCAAAACCCAAATCACCAAATTTAAAAGCTTTTTGCAAAACTCTGGCTACAAGTTACTTTTTTCAGCAAGTCACACTGAGTTAGTCGGCGAAATTGAAGTTCGCTTTTTTACCATCAACCTTCGATCGCCTCAACTCCAAGACATCAAAGAAATGTTAATATCCAAGTTGGAAAAAGTATCAGGTAAAAAACTTCAGACTTATGGCGAAGTTTATTATTTTTACCTTACAAAATCACAATTAAAGTCAAGAAAGTTGGTCAAAAAACTTGATGACTTGGTATTCAGCACCATGGTTGATGTTCTGATTTTTGTTTGAGTTAAACACCCTTTAGATAAGGGTGTTTTTATTTGTACACGATCGTGTTACAATTAGGCACACTCTGTCCTAACCGGACAGATTTAATTCGTCAAATAATATAAATTAAACACAAAACTTAAGTATGGCCGCTCCAACAGGAAAAAAGATTCCCTTAGACCGTGTTCGTAACACTGGTATTATTGCCCATATCGATGCAGGTAAAACTACCACTACAGAACGTATTCTTTTTTATACCGGCAAGTCCTACAAAATAGGAGACATTGACGAAGGTAATACTCAAATGGACTGGATGGAGCAAGAAAAAGAGCGCGGTATCACCATCGTTTCTGCTGCTACCACCGCCTTTTGGACCCCAGTTCTTCCCGATGCTCGCTTCAAAGAAGAGCATCGCTTCAATGTTATCGATACTCCAGGTCACGTCGACTTTACTGCCGAAGTCGAGCGCTCCCTGCGTGTCTTAGACGGAGGTGTTATTGTCCTAGACGCCGGCTCTGGTGTTCAATCCCAAACTGAAACTGTCTGGCGCCAAGCCGACAAATACCATGTTCCCCGTATTGCTTTTGTTAACAAAATGGACGTCTTGGGTGCCGATTTTATGGCCACCATCAAAGATGTTCATGAAAAACTAGGTGCCAAAACCGCTATCATGGCTCTTCCAGTCGGTGTCGAAAACACTTTCAAAGGTGTTTGTTTATTACTCGAGCGCAAAACTGTCATTTGGCAAGGTGACGAAACTGGTGCCAAGTACGAAGTTACCGACGGTTTCCCAGAAGACATGAAGGACGAATGTGAGGTCGAAAGAGCCAAGCTCATTGAGTCCATCGTCGAATTCGACGAAGCTCTCATGGAGAAATACCTAAACGGTGAAGAAATTGACATGGTTTCTCTCAAAACCGCACTTCGCTCTGCCACCTGCAAAAACCAAATCGTTCCTGTTTTCCCAGGCTCATCTCTTCGCAACAAAGGTGTTCAACCTCTCCTCGACGCCGTCGTCGACTTTCTTCCCTCTCCTCTAGATAAGCCTCTTACGGTCGGTATCAACCCCGAAACCGACGCCGAGGAAATCAGAAAACCAGATGTCAACGAACCTTTTTCCGGTCTTGCCTTCAAAATCCAAGCCGATCCACACGTCGGTAAGCTCACTTATGTTCGTATTTACTCTGGAAAAATTACTTCCGGTAGCTTCGTCTACAATGCAGGCAAGAGAGAGCGCGAGCGCATGGGTCGCCTCATGCTTATGCATGCCAACACCAGAGAAGAAATTGCCGAAGCTGGTGCCGGTGAAATCGTCGGTATTGTTGGTCTAAAAGCCACCAAAACCGGTGACACTCTCTGTGACGAAAACAAGCCACTTATTCTTGAATCCATCAACTTCCCAGAGCCAGTCATTTCTCTAGCAATTGAGCCCAAAACCAAGGCCGATCAGGAGAAACTAGATGTAGCCCTCAGTCGTCTTGCCGAGGAGGATCCAACCTTTAGAATGAGAACCGACCACGAAACCGGCCAAACCGTTATCGGTGGCATGGGTGAGCTCCACTTGGAAATCCTCGTCGACCGCTTAAAACGCGAGTTCAAAGTCGAGGCTACCACTGGTGCTCCTCAAGTCGCTTACCGTGAAACTGTCACCAAGCCAGCTCGTGGCGAAGGTAAATACATCCGTCAATCAGGTGGTCGCGGTCAATACGGTCACTGTATTTTGGATATTACCCCCAAGACTCGCGGCGAAGGCTTTACCTTCACCAATAAGATTGTTGGAGGTACCATTCCTCGTGAATTCATTGCTCCTATCGAAAAAGGTGTTCGCGAAGCTCTCGACAACGGCGTTATCGCTGGTTACCAGCTTGTTGACCTCGATGTCGCAGTTGTAGATGGATCTTTCCACGATGTCGACTCTTCCGAAATGTCCTTTAAGATCGCAGGTTCTATG
>MFAQ01000005.1:17815-18510 GCA_001776275.1 Candidatus Collierbacteria bacterium RIFOXYD1_FULL_40_9 | reverse complement strand
TCTTGAGCCTATCATGAAGGTCGAAGTTACTACTCCAGAAGGCAACATGGGTGACATTATTGGTGACCTATCCAGTAGAAGAGCTCAAATTGGCGGTACTGCTCAGCGTGGCAACGCTCGCGTTATAACAGCCACTGTACCTCTTTCCGAGCTTTCTGCCTATGCTACAGCCATCCGCTCACTTACAGCTGGCCGTGCCAATTACTATATGGAACCCTCTCATTATCAAGAGCTCCCAAACAGCCTTGCAGCCAAGCTCTTGAAAAATCCTACCAATTAGCTTAAAATTCTGCTAAAATTAATAGGCTTAAAAAGCAATTACAAAAATTATTATAAAAATTAACAAAAATGTCTACATTCGTAAGAAACAAACCCCACGTTAATATTGGTACCATCGGTCACGTTGACCACGGTAAGACCACATTAACCGCTGCCATTACTACTACCTTAGCTTCCCAAGGATTAGCTGAAGCTCTTCCATTCGATCAAATCGACAAATCTCCAGAAGAGAGAGAGCGTGGTGTTACCATCAACATTTCTCACGTTCCTTACGAGACAGCCAAACGCCACTACGCCCATATCGACTGTCCAGGTCACCGCGACTATATCAAAAACATGATTACTGGTGCCGCCCAAATGGATGGTGCTATCTTAGTCGTCGCAGCCACCGACGGTCCTATGCCTCAAACCAACGA
>MFAQ01000005.1:14942-17772 GCA_001776275.1 Candidatus Collierbacteria bacterium RIFOXYD1_FULL_40_9 | reverse complement strand
TCGCAGATGCCGAACTTATCGAACTAGTCGAAATGGAAATCCGCGAGAAACTCAAAAAATATGGTTTCGATGAAGAGACTCCTATTATCCGCATCTCTGCTCTAAAAGCTCTAGAAGGCGACAAAGAAGCTCAAGCAGGTATTATGCAACTTATGGATGCCGTCGACTCTTGGATCCCAGATCCAGTTCGTGAACTCGACAAACCATTCCTTATGCCTGTCGAAGATGTCTTCTCTATCAAAGGCCGTGGTACAGTCGTTACTGGTCGTATTGAAAAAGGTGTCATCAAAGTTGGTGAAGAAATCGAAATTGTAGGTATCAAAGACACTACCAAATCTGTTATTACCGGTGTTGAAATGTTCCACCAACAACTCGACCAAGGTCAAGCTGGTGACAATGTCGGTCTCTTGCTTCGCGGTATTGAAAAAGATGACGTTCAAAGAGGTCAGGTCTTGGCCAAGCCAGGTTCCATCACCCCTCACACCAAATTCGAAGCCGAAGTTTATATCCTAGGCAAAGAAGAAGGTGGTCGTCACACTCCAATGTTTACCGGATACAAGCCACAATTCTTTATCCGCACTACAGACGTTACCGGTGAAGTAAAACTAGCCGAAGGTGTCGAAATGATCATCCCAGGCGACAACGCCAAGATGACCGTCGAGCTCATTCAACCAATCGCTATGACCGATGGCCAAAAATTCGCTATCCGCGAAGGTGGTCTAACAGTCGGCGCTGGTGTTATTACCAAAGTGATTGCCTAAACCAAAAGATCAATTAGCACATTTCTTTAAAAAGCAAATATGACAGACCAACCACGCATCCGCGTCAAACTTAAGTCTTTCGACCATCGTGTCATCGACGAAGCGGCCAAAAAAATTATTCAAGCTGCTCTAGTCTCCGGAGCCAAAGTGGTTGGACCTGTTCCTTTGCCAACTAAAAAGAAAGTTGTTGTCGTCAACGCTTCTCCTCACACCGACAAGGATGCACGCGAACAGTTCGCTATCCTCACTCACAAAAGGTTAATTGATATTGTAAGTCCTACCAATAAGACTATCGATTCGCTTCAACATCTCGATCTTCCTGCTGGTGTTGGTATCGAAATTAAGATGTAATTAAAAGTAAAATAGAACACTGCCTGCCCCGCCACCTTAAGCAATTTGTGGCAGGGAGGGCAGTCTTTTATGAAAATAAAAATAATTAATAAAAATGATAAATCAAGTATACGCAAACAAATTGAGCATGTCTCAAGCCTTCGATCAAGGCAAGCGGATCCCCTTGACTGTTCTCAGTGTCGACAGCCACACTGTTTCAGGCAATAGGACCCAAGACAAAAACGGCTATCAAAGTTTAGTTCTATCTTTGGGAACAAAAACCAAAAAAGGCAAAACTTCTCCAAAGTCAGTAAGAGAAATCAGAACTTCAGAAGAAATTGAAGACCAAACCGTTATTAACTTGGCTGAAATCCTCACCCCTGGCACTCTAGTCAATGTAACTGCTATTAGTAAAGGAAAGGGTTTTGCTGGTGTCATGAAGCGTCATGGCTTTGGTGGTGGTCCTCGCACTCACGGTCAGTCGGATCGTGAAAGAGCTCCTGGCTCTATCGGTCGCGGTACCATCCCAGGTCGAGTCATCAAAGGCACTCGTATGGCCGGTCGCATGGGTGGCGAAAATGTTTGCATCCGAAATCTTCGTATTTTTTCTTTTGACCCGCAAACCAACACTCTAAAAGTTACCGGAGCCATCCCAGGTGGTAGAGGGGCCTTAGCTAAGATTTCCATTATTAAACATGTCCAAAATCAGTAAAACGCATATGGCTACCAAAAAAACTACTACAACCACTGCCAAAGCAAACGACTTCTCTGTTTTTTCCCAGGAAGTTTCTCCTTCACTCTTGGC
The DNA here is from genome assembly GCA_001776275.1 of Candidatus Collierbacteria bacterium RIFOXYD1_FULL_40_9. Lineage (GTDB taxonomy): Bacteria > Patescibacteriota > Microgenomatia > UBA1400 > MFAQ01 > MFAQ01. The sequence continues at coordinate 15,876 of MFAQ01000005.1, read as the reverse complement.
TCAAGCAATTCACATTTATCGCGAAAACAGTCACCGAGGAGTAAGTAAAACCAAATCCAGAGGTGAGGTCGATCTAACCAAACACAAAGTTTACAAACAAAAAGGTACCGGTAATGCTCGTCACGGCGCCAAATCCGCACCAATCTATGTTGGTGGAGGTGTTGCTTTCGGGCCAACAGGAATCAAGTCGGCACCAAAGTCCTTAAACCAAAAGATGAAAGTCAAATCTCTAATCGGCATCTTAAGTCTCTACAACAAAGAAGACAGACTCTCTCTTGTTGATATTTCCAGTCTTTCAACTTCAAACACCAAAAAAGCAGCCGCTCTCTTTGGTGACACCAACTCTACGCTGGTCCACTTCGACGAATCACAACAACTAATAAAGTCAGTAAGCAATCTCAAAAATTTAACACTCTGCTCAGCTCGCAGATTAAACACCTATGATGTGGCTAGCTCTCCCAAAGTTTACTTTACTCCTACAGCCCTGGAGCTTATAATTAAGCGCTTGAAACTCAGCAAATAAATATGTCTACACCACTCATTCATCAAAACACCATCATTGCACCAGTCATTACCGAAAAAAGTTACGGTCTAGCCAAACTTAACAAATACGCATTCAAAGTGGCACCAAGCGCTAGCAAGTCCCAAATCAAAAAAGCTATCAAAGATCTTTTTAATGTTGACGTTCTTAGTATTAACACAGTTAAAAAAGCTTCACGTCGTGTCCGTTCCATGAAAACTGGTCGCCATCTCAATACACCTGTAACCAAAAAAGCTATCGTGGAATTAAAAAAAGGTCAGACAATCTATATATTTAACGCTCTAAAGTCATAATATGAAAACTAAAACCCCCAAACGCCTTCTCAAACTAAACCCCAAGTCTTCAGGTCGTAACAACTCAGGCAAAATTACCGTGAGACACCAAGGTGGTCGC
>MFAQ01000005.1:13574-14865 GCA_001776275.1 Candidatus Collierbacteria bacterium RIFOXYD1_FULL_40_9 | reverse complement strand
CTGCCGAAATAAAAGTTGGCAACTGCCTTCCACTAAAAAACATTCCTGTAGGTATTGAGATCCACAACCTCGAAATTACCCCAGGTAAAGGTGCCCAGATGGTCAGAAGTGCCGGCAACGTTGCTACTGTCCAATCCAAAGATGAGTCCGGTGTTATTGTTAAACTCCCCTCAGGCGAAGTCAGGCTTTTCAAGTCCGAAGCCAAAGCCACTATCGGTTCCCTTAGCAACCCACACCACAAAGAAGAACACATTGGCAAAGCCGGTCGCGCCCGTCACATGGGAATTCGTCCTACAGTTCGTGGTGTTGCCCAAGATCCTCGCTCTCACCCACACGGTGGAGGAGAAGGTCGCTCTGGTATTGGCTTGAAGTCTCCAAAATCAGTCTACGGTAAGCGCGTCATGGGTGTTCGTACCAGAAATCGCAAAAAATTCAGCAATCAAACCATTATCAAACGACGCTTTAGTAAATAAATAACATGTCCAGAAGTTCAATCAAAGGTCCATATGTAGACGAACGCCTCATTAAAAAAGTCGAAGCGCTAAAGTCAGCCGGTCGCAAAGAACCAATCAAAACTTGGTCCAGAGCATGTCAAATTCCTCCAGAATTTGTCGGTTACACTTTCTTGGTTCACAACGGCAAAGTCCATAAAGAAGTTTTTGTTACCGAAGATATGGTAGGTCACAGGCTTGGAGAATTTTCTCTAACTCGCACTTTCAGAGGACATGGACGCATTGTTAAGAGAACGCTCACTAAAACCTAAAAAGCAAATATGGCCAAAACAGCAACCCAATCCACTATTATTACTGCCAAAGCAAGTCACGTCCTTAGCTCCCCCCGAAAGACTAACCTTGTTCTCAAAAGTATTGTTGGCAAATCCGCTACCCAAACTATCAAACTTCTTGCCATCCTACCAAAGAGGGCAGCCGAACCTATTACTAAGCTCGTCAAGCAAGCTATAGGTAACGCCGTATCTTTGCATCAGGCTTCTCCAGATGCACTTATAATTGATTCAGCTTACGCTACCAAAGGTCGCACTCTAAAACGCGCCCACATTGGTGGAAGAGGCAAAACCAAGCCATACGAGCGTATTACTTCGCATCTAACTCTCAATTTAAAATCTGTCGTCAAATCCGACACCACCAAAAACACAAAATAATATGGGAAAAAAAGTCAATCCAATCGTTTTTAGAACTGGTTACATCTTCGAAACCAAATCAGTCTGGTTCGCCAATCTAAAAAATTATGCCAAGTTTGTTCTAGAGGATAGCAAAATCAGACGCTTCCTGGA
>MFAQ01000005.1:0-13554 GCA_001776275.1 Candidatus Collierbacteria bacterium RIFOXYD1_FULL_40_9 | reverse complement strand
CAACTCAGTTGATATCTATATGAATGTTAGTCGCCCAGGTGTTGTTATTGGTCGTGGTGGATCTTCTCTAGAGCTTCTCAAAAAAGACCTCGAAAAACTTCTAAAAATTAACCCAAAGGTTAAAAATGCCATGAAGGTTAACCTCCATCCACTCGAAATCAAAAACCCAGACAACTCCGCTCATATCATTGCCGACCGTCTTACTAACCAGCTCGAACACCGCTATCCCTTCCGCCGTGCCGCCAATCAAGCTGTCGAAAAAGTTATGGCTGCTGGAGCCAAAGGTGTAAAACTCGTTTTTTCTGGTAGAATCGATGGAGCAGAAATTGCTCGTGTCGAAAAATTCAAACAAGGTCGTATTCCTACCCAGACCCTAAGAGCCAACATTGACTATGCTGAAAAGAAGGCTCTAACTCGCTCTGGTTACGTTGGTGTCAAGGTTTGGATCTACACAGGCGACATCATCAGATAAATCAATGTCATTGCGCGGTTAGGTACTCCAAAACCAAAGCAATCCAGAAAATAAAAACAATAAAAATACAACATGTTACAACCAGCAAGAAGAAAATACAGAAAAGAATTTAGAGGTAGTATGGGTGGCGTTGCTACTCGCTCAACCATGCTTTCCTTTGGTGAATACGGCATCAAAGTCGAGGAGTGTGGCTGGTTGTCCGCCAACGAAATCGAGTCAGCCAGACGTACTATCACTCACGCCACTAAGCGCGTCGGTAAGTTCTTCTTGCGTGTTTTTCCACACAAGCCAATAGGCCACAAAACCCCAGGTGCTCGTATGGGATCAGGCAAATCCGACGTCTCAGGTTACGTTGCCGTAGTCAAACCAGGCCAAATTCTTATGGAGTTGTCCGGTGTCTCCCGCGAACTAGCTGCTGAAGCCATTCGTCTCGCTGGTCACAAGCTCTCTGTTAAAACAAAATTCATCGCCAAAGACAATGACTAAAACAAAAACCACCAAAACCATCGCCAACTTAGACGAGCTAAAAATCAAATTTGCTGATGTCAAACTTCAGATTAAGTCAGGTCAGCAAAAAAACACTAATGCCCACAAAGCATTAAAAAAAGAAATTGCTCAAATACTAACAGTAAAAAAATAAATGAGAAAACATCTAGTCGGAACCATCAAAAGTGACAAAAACCAAAACACTGCTATTGTTGACGTGACCCATTTCAAGGTACACCCTAAGTATCTCAAGCGTATCAAGGTCAACAAGTCTTATGCTGTTCACAATATCCTAGGCGCTAAAGCCGGCGACCGTGTTCGTATCGAAGAAACCAAACCAATTAGCAAAACCAAGCACTGGCAAATCACTAAAGTTCTATGATTCAATTAAGATCCGTCCTCAAAGTCGCCGACAACTCCGGCGCCAAACTAATCAAAGTAGCTCTTGTTCATGGAGGTTCTCGTCGCCGCTTTGGCTATATTGGTGACGTTGTTACTGCCGTGGTCGAAGGTGCCGATCAAAATGGCGCCGTCAAAGACAAACAAGTTGTCAAGGCAGTGGTAGTCAGAACCAGAAAAGAGACTCGCCGTGACGATGGTAGCTACATTCGCTTCGATGAAAACGCCGCTGTCATTATTGATTCTATCGCCGGTAAACAACCTCTAGGTACCCGTATCTTTGGTCCTATTGCCCGCGAAGTCAAGGATGCTGGTTTTAATAAAATAGCTTCCCTCGCCCCCGAGGTAGTTTAAAGAATATGTTTAAATTCAAAATCAACGATACAGTTCAAGTTACCGCTGGCAAAGACAAAGGTCGCACAGGTAAAATTCTAAAAGTTCTACCAACCGATCAAAAGGTTTTAGTCGAAGGTATCAATCAATACAAAAAACACATCAAATCTAAAGGCAATGAAGCCGGAACGACCGTGACTCTTCCTCGCGCCATCTCTACTGCTTCTGTGGCCATAATTTGTACCAGCTGTGGCAAACCAACCCGAGTTGGCTTCGACGCCTCTCAGACACCAAAGGTAAGAGTCTGCCACAAATGTCGCCAGATTATCAAGTCTGACAAAAAATAAAACCTATGCAACTCTTAAAAGAACGCTTCCAAAAAGAAATTAGACCAGCCCTCCAAAAAGAGCTAAAGCTTTCATCGCTCGAAGCAACTCCAAAAATGGTCAAGATTACTGTTAACACGAGCTCCAAAGACTTCAAAACAGACAAAGACTTCACCGCCAAAACCAAAGCTTGGCTAGGTCTTATTACCGGTCAGCTTCCAGTCGAGCGTCGCTCCAAAAATTCCATCGCCGCTTTCAATCTTCGCGAAAATGATATTGTCGGTCTAAAAGTTACTCTTCGAGGTGACAGAATGTACGACTTTTTCCAAAAGTTAACCTCTATTGTTCTCCCTCGTTTAAAAGACTTCCAAGGTGTTTCCCGAAACACTTTCGATCAAAATGGCAATTATTCTCTAGGACTTTCCGAGCAAATAGTGTTTCCAGAAGTAGAATATGATAAAATCGGGAGGATTCAAGGCTTACAAATCGTCATTTCCACAAGTGCGGTCGATGCTAAATCAGGGGAAATTCTTCTCGAGAAGCTCGGTATGCCTTTTACCAAAGAAAACAACAAGCAATAAGAACTCATGGCTAAAACAAGTAAAATAGCAAAAACCAAACGACTCGCAGGGCACTCAACTAGAGATCATAGGCGCTGCCAACTCTGCGGTCGCCCTCGCGGCGTTATTCGTATTTTTGGTCTTTGCAGGCTTTGCTTTAGAGAAATGGCTCACAAAGGCGAGTTACCAGGAGTTTACAAAATGTCAAAATAAAATGGATACAACTGCAGATTTTTTAACTATTATTAGAAACGGATACTTAGCCAAAAAAGACTCCGTAACCACTAACTACTCTAAATTCAGAGGTGAAGTTGCCCGGGTTCTAAAAGAAGAGGGCTTTATCGAAGATTACAACGTTGTCGATGGTACTCCTAGTAAAAAGATAACTGTTGCCTTACGCTACTTCGAAAAAAACTTGCCCGCTATCACCGGTATCAAAAAAGTCACCAAACCAAGTGTCAGGATTTATTCAACTCACAACCAGATCCCCAAGACCCTTTCTGGAGCCGGTACTACCATTGTTTCAACCTCTCAAGGTTTGCTCACTGGTAAGCAAGCCAAAGAAAAACACTTAGGTGGAGAAGTTATTTGTCAAATTTGGTAAAAAATATATGAGCCGCATCGGAAAAAAACCCCTCCATCTGCCCGCAACTGTCAAAATGGAAGTTTCTGACACCTCCTTAAAGTTCACTGGACCAAAAGGTACATTAGAATCAGTCCTTCCCAAAGGTATCACTCTTTCCGAAAAAGATGGTGTCCTATCTTTCGAACGCACCTCAAACGAGCCAGCTATCCGTGCTTTACACGGTCTTGCTCGCCGTCTTGCTCAAAACGCAATCACTGGTGTTACCGAAGGTTTTGTCAAGGACTTGCAACTTGTTGGTACTGGTTACCGTGTCGCTACTCATGCCGATGGTATTAGTTTGTCACTAGGTTTCTCACACCCTGTTATTTTCAAAAAGGTCTCAGGTGTCACCATCACTGTCGAAGGCACTGACAAAATCAAAGTTGTCGGTATCGACAAACAGTTAGTAGGTCAAGTTGCTGCCAACATTCGCGAAATCAAAAAACCAGAACCTTACAAAGGCAAAGGTATTCGCTATGTTGACGAAGTCATCATCAAGAAGCAAGGTAAATCCGCTACCAAGACAGCTGCCTAAAACATATGAAACACACACTTAACTCTCAAGCCAAACGCCAAAACCGCATTCGCGCAAAACTTTTGGCTCGTCAAGATAAACCAAGACTCACCGTCAAAAGATCAAATACCCACATCTTCGCTCAAATTATTGATCTTTCCGGCAAGGTTTTAGCTAGCTCAAGTTCCCAGTCCCTCAAAGACTTCAAAGGTAACAAAACTGCCAAGTCCGCCGAAGTTGGCAACAATCTAGGCCAACTTGCCAAGAAAAACAAAGTTACCGAAGTTATTTTTGATAGAGGCTCTTACAAGTTCCATGGTCGCGTCAAAGCCTTAGCAGAGGCCGTCCGCTCCGCAGGTATCAAATTCTAATATATAATTCACTGTCATTCCGGGCTCGACCCGGAATCCAGAAAAATAAAAATAAACATCAAAACACAAAATGGCATATCAAGGCAACACCAACAATAGAGGTAATAGAGAACAAAGACCAGTTTCAGATAACTTCGAACAAGTCTTAGAGATTCGTCGTGTTAGCAAAAAAACATCTGGTGGCACCAATGTTTCTTTTTCAGCACTCGTTGTTACCGGTGACAAAAAAGGCAAAGTTGGACTTGGTCTAGCCAAAGCTCCAAACGTTGCCGATGCCATCAAAAAGTCCATCAGATTAGGTAACCGCGACCTTGTCCAAGTTCCTCTCAGTAACGGTACTATTCCTTACGAGACCAAGTCCAAGTATGGCGCCGCCAAAGTTCTTTTCCGCCCAGCTCCAAAAGGTACGGGTATTATCGCTGGCTCTTCTGTTCGCGCTGTTGTTGAGGCCGCCGGAATCACCGATATTGTCTGCAAAGTTCTCGGTACCAACAACAAAACCAGCAACGCCCGAGCTACCTTCAAAGCCCTAAAACAAATCGAAACTTTAGCCAAAAAATATCAATTGCTCAAAGCCGCCAAGGCTGCTAGTAAGTAAAGTCTATGTTGCTCTCAAATCTACCAAAAGTCATCAAAACCCCCAAAAAACGTCTCGGTCGTGGTCGCGGTTCAGGAGTTGGTGGACACACAGTCGGTCGTGGCCAAAAAGGCCAAAAAACCAGAGGTATCATCCCACTTTGGTTCGAAGGTGGTCAGCTTCCACTAGTTCGTCGTACTCCTTTTATCAAAGGTAAACATCGTTTTCAAGTAATCAACGATCAGCCAACAGCAGTAAACTTCGATCTTCTCAGTAAACATTTCGACGACAAAGCTGTTGTTGATTCAGCTTCTCTCGCCAAGGTTCTCAAAGTCTCTGAAAAGGTCGCCAAATACGGCTTCAAGGTCATTGCCACAGGCAAGCTCACCAAGGCTCTAGAAGTCAAAGTAGCAGCCTCAGCAGGCGCTATCAAAGCCATTCTCGCCTCCGGCGGTTCCCATTCTGCTTAAACACACACCGCTTTGGTTGTATAATAACCTCAAAATTCTTTAAAAAGGAGAAACAATGATCGCTAATTTAGCTTTATCCAAAGAAGCTTTGATTAAACAGGTAAAAGCTGTTATTAATACCAAAGATTTTCAAAAAGCTGTTAGAATTCCAGAATTAAACATTAAAATCATCGATGAAAGACTGTATTGGGGTCTCGGAAAAAACCCTGGTTACGTTGTTGTCGACGTGATGGCAGAAAAAGTCTATCGGGTTTTTGAAATTTCAGAACCCTTATCCGACCACAGTCTTTGTAGCCCCGAGATGGCTCTTCTGGTATTTGAAGATCTTCAAGATCTAATTCAAAGCATTAACCTGTACAATGCCTCCCAAGCTTTCGACCAGGTAATGAGTGAGATTTTTTCTTTGGGTTCACTTCGCGACAGTGACCTAGCTAACTAAAGTATTGCCCAGTAAAAGCTGGGCATTTGTTATAAAATACCGCAGAACATTCACATCAGGAGAAAAATGTCCTATATCAATTTTTCCCAATCTTGCGCGTCACTGTGCCAACTTGTCAGATCAATCTTGGCGGAAAAAGATACCCTCAGTTTCGAAAAAAGCACCTCCCCCGATTTCTACACTGAAGGTGACCGGCTTTACATCAATCTTGGACTTTCTCAGGGCTGGGTGGTTGTGGATACCCCAAACGATACCGTCCACCATGTCAGTGACGTTGATGACAAACTCACACAAGAAAATCTTTGCAACAGCTACCTAGCTGAGCTTCTCTACCAGGATATTAGCGATGTCATGATCACAATTCTCGAAGAGCTAGGTTTCACCGATGATAGGCAAGTATCAAACACCTCAAAAAACACTTTACTTTTATAAAAGGAGGTCGTATGCCAAAGCTTAAAACAGATATTTATAGTTATGTGGCTGATATTATTTTGCTTCCCATGATTCAAGGTATAGTCGACGACGCCGGCGGATTTATTACTGACACAGGTCTCATCTGGCCAGTAGAGGAACAAAATGGTCATCTTGTCTACTACGACATCAATGTCATAAGTAAAGAGATCTATTTGCTGCCCAATCTGGACTCTGACCAAGACGAAGCCATAGAAGTCACTGATAAAAGACACGTTCTAAAGCTTCAAAATCACATTGAAGACTTTATTTATGTAGTTACCCATATAGGCAGAATTTTGAGAAATAAAAAGAGCTCAGACAACTTTTATCTTGGGCAGGGTCCAAAAGATATTCCCTTTTTTATTGCCACCTCGCTCTCTTAAAAAAGTAAAAGGAGAAAAAAATGATAATAACCCCTGAACAGCTTGAAAAAAATGCCACACTGCTTTACGAAAGAGTTGAAGAGTTCATCAAAAAAGAGTATTACAAACTATTTCAAGGTTTCAGTGTTGCAGAAAATTTCTTAATTATTGATATTGGTAATCACCAGAGTATACATATTTGTCCCAACCTCAAGCTAATTATCTTGGTCGACAAACGGACATACCATAACACAAACTATTTTAGCGAAGAATCTGTCGCTACTTTAAACAAATTAGTTGTCGACGCCGAAATAGCAGCTCAAGCCTATACTTATCATCGACCTCTGCTCATGCAGTATATTGATGCTGCGCGAGGCAAAAAAATAGACAATTCATCCAAAATGTACCTTAAAGCAGAGACATTTACCTACAAGATGTATCTTACTTTCATCATCACCCAAGTCTGCCCAAACAGGAAAGGTGTCTATAAGTTCAAGTTAACAGATGGCTCCTTTTTACACCTTACCAACATTAGTAATTACTTGGTGGACGATGGTGACTATTGTCTAGAAGTCGAAAGTGTGGGTCTCAAAGAATATTTTTACGAGCCACAACACGCCACAACGATTCTCAATGCTATCAAGGAGCTATGCAAAGACCCCAAAAGCTTAAAAAACCTTGCCAAGGTTTAGTCTTTCTTTACCCGCCTAAATTGCTTATGCAATCGGCGGGTGTTTTAATATCTACATGGATATTTTCCAAGTTGTTAAAGATCTTTGCACTCTTTCTCCTCGCCAAGGTGAAAACGAAATTGAAACCGCCAAATATCTCGAGAAAGTAATTCGCCAAAAAACAGACAAATTGCAAGTCCAAAAATTCCCAACTTGCGTACCACTCGTTTCCACAGCATATCTAAATCTCGATGGACAAGAAATCCCATGTTTGGGTTGCTCTTTTGAAACTGGTAATATTTCCACCAAAGATCAAGTAGTTCACAGTCCTCACTCAGACTATATTTCTACCCCTAGTTACCACAAGACTCCAGCGGTAGCCATTTCTAGAACAGACGCAAAAAAACTTAACCAGGCTACTACTGTCGAAGGTCGAGTTACTGTCGATAAATACTCTTATTTAAGTCGCAATTTTTTGGTAGGCAACTTAGACAAACCCAAAAATATAATTTTCGCCCACTACGACTCCCTTGGAGGGGGAGCTATTGATAATGCCAGCAGTATCGCCGTCTGTCTAAAACTACTATCTGAAATCCGAGAACTGATATCTGACAACTTATTTATCTTTGCTGGCAACGAGGAGCTAAGTTACGACTTTCCCGATTACTGGGGATACGGTTATCGCCAATTCGAAAAATACTACCCAGGGTTACTAAGGCAAGCCAAACAAATCTTAGTCATTGACGGAGTTGGTCTTACTGCTCCAGAAGTAATCACAACAGATTTAGACAATTTTATTCCCCTAAACTATCTAAAAACCTTTCAAAGCAAAACCAAAGTCATAAGTAGCAATCAGCAACAAGTTCTCAAGTGTTACCATTGCAAAGAGGACACCCCAGACAAACTTAGTTCAGAATATTTAAACCAATCCATCTCACTTCTTCAAAAACTGCTAATATAAAATTATATGTCAACAGCAGCAGGTAGCGACTCCCCCCCCCAGATTGAATACGGCATTTCTCCACGTAGACAACCTCGTCGAGAGTTTCAACGCAGAGCGGACTTGGTCGGGGCATACGACCCTTACACTGGTGAGAAAGGTATAATTTCACAGCAGGACAGAGAGAACATGGGTATAGAATCTGATTCTTGGCGTCTGTCGGATGAAGAGAGACTTGAAAGAAAAAAACTAGAGAGCAAACTCAAATCGAAAGGAAATCTTGACACAATTGATATGTCCAGGCTCGTAGAGCTAAGAGAAAAAAGACGAAGAATGAACGAGCAGGGAGAAATTGCAAAGTCAAAGTATTTGCAGGGTATGAAATGGCATGATGAAACGGAAAGAAATAACAATCTTCCCAGCAATGCGGGAAACAGTCGCGATCCAAACGGTGAACTCGAAGAACAAGGCGAAGACTCAATTGAAGAGACACTTGAGGGATTCCATTTTGAAGGTCTAAGAGATGCCGATAATCGCGGAGTCGTCAAAGAGTCCGCTTTGCGAACAGAAAGTACGCATAGTTCTGCTTATGAATACTCTGACGAAGAAGTCCTTCCTATCGAAAATGATCCAGACGAAGATCCTTTTGAACAATTAAACACAATCGAATCAAAGGAAATTATTGGAATAGTCAATGTCGAATTCAATCCATACTACATCATAGATCCGTCTAAACGTGCGGGATTAGAAAATTTAGGTACAGTTAGAATTGGCGAGATTTGGGCAGAAGCAAAGACAGTCAATCTTTCAAAGTCAGGTGAAGAGGTGATGATAAATATTTCTACGGGAGATAAGGGTTTTATTTTCATGGCTCTGGATGATTTTTTTAGAATGGCCACTATTCCTCAAGAAGATGGTAGTTCGGTTAGATTAGAAACACCAAAAATTAATAATGGTTCAGAGGGATCAGTTAGAGAACTTAACATCCTCTTAGAAAGATTTAGGGTTAATGGTAAATATTTAGGTGAAGATCGCCCCCACGAAGGAAAGTTTGTGCCAAGAATTAGATATACAGGAGAAAAAAGAACCAAAAGGTAAATCAAAACTTCTAAATCCTATCTAAGCTGATAGAATAATAATCACTATCTATGGAAAATATTTTTGCGCCACTCAAAGTTCTCTTCAGAATTGAAGATCTCAAAAAAAGACTTATTTTTACAGCCATCATCATCGCCGTCTTTCGCTTTGTCGCTCACATCCCTACTCCGGGTATTAATCTCGCTGCCCTCAGAGAACTCTTTGGTAGTTCTGCTTTTCTCTCACTCCTAGATGTTTTTTCCGGTGGCACCCTAACCAACTTCTCAGTTATGGCCCTTGGTCTCAATCCTTACATCAACGCTTCCATCATTATCCAAATGCTTACCATGGTCCTTCCCAAACTTGAAGAGCTACAAAAAGAGGGCGACTACGGTCGTCAAAAAATCAATCAATACACTCGCCTACTCACCCTTCCTTTGTCTTTCTTGCAAGCCATCGCCCTTATCATGCTTCTTGCTCGCCAGGGGCTTACTACTACCGCCGACCCTCTCAAATTAGCTGCCATTGTCTTTACTCTTTCTGCTGGCACCTCCTTCCTTATTTGGCTAGGGGAGCAACTAAATGATTATGGTTTGGGAAACGGCATAAGTATGATTATCTTCGTTGGTATTGTCAGCCGTTTACCAGTCACTGGAGCTCAGCTATTCTCAACCATCGACTCCAGTCAATACATTACCTATGCTATTTTTGCTCTCTTCTCTCTTGCTGCTATTTATGCCATCGTCAGAACTGGCGAGGCAGTGAGGCAAGTTCCCATTCAGTCTGCCCGCCGTGGTGCCAATTCTTTTACTGCCACTGTCTCCAATCATCTGCCACTTCGTCTCAATCAAGCCGGTGTCATTCCCATTATCTTTGCAGTTTCTTTTATGCTTATTCCAAGTCTTTTAAGCAGAGTCTTAAGTGGTGTCAATCAGCCAGCTCTAGCTACTTTTGCTAGCAATCTCTCTATTGCCCTCGCCCCAGAAACTTTTCTCTATAATGCCATCTACTTCCTTTTAGTTGTTGCCTTCTGTTATTTTTACACCGCCGTTATTTTTAATCCCGAAAAAATCGCCAAAGATCTGCGTACCTCTGGCTCTTTCATTCCAGGTGTCAGACCAGGTCAGGACACGGTCGAATATTTAAACTTTGTTCTAAATAGAATTACTTTGGTCGGTGCCAGCTTCCTAGGGTTAGTCGCCATCTTCCCATCTATTGTCTCTGGCCTTACGGGAGTTACCTCCATCGCTATTGGTGGTACTGGTCTACTCATCGTTGTCTCAGTTGTTTTGGAAATCTTAAAAGCCATCAACTCCCAAAGTTACATGCACAACTACGACAAATTTTTAGATTAAAAAATACCTCAAAAAATATGGCAGACTTCATAGAAGGTGGCGCAATGGGACACACAGAGGCACAGTTAAGAGAGCTACATGACTTTGCCCATAAAGAGAAAGAACGCCAGGCTGCGGAAATAGAAAATGAAAGACTTCGCCAAGTTGCAGACGTCGAAAGAAGGAAGCAAGAGCACCAAGAAAACATGCAATTTCTCTCGTCTTTTCTAGAAAAAATTCGCCAAGTACACGACAATGGTCACGAATCCTGTATTGCACTACCAAATGGTGAGAATTTAAAGATAATAAAGAGTCCAGGAAGTGTCACAATAGCAATTGTTCCAGACAATACAACTCCGTTGTATACAACTAAAAATCAATTTAGTGATAAACTGAAATTCCTCACTTGTTTTATCAGAAGACCTGGCGGTCAAGAAGATTTATATGTTTGGGACAAACCCTCACTAATTGAGTCTAACCAAAACCCGGAAAGGTCGACTTATAGTTACGCCAACCTCCACTTTTCAGATTTAGAGTCAAAAAACTCTGTTGACACAACAGCAGATCTTAAAATACAACAACTCAAATCTCTACTTCCATTCGACTTGGAGGACCTAGATCAATCTCTTGCCACCCAAAGTTAATTATTAATTTAATTAGTAACAGAAATTATCAAAGCTATTAACTCCCAAAGTTACATGCGCAACTACGACAAATTTTAGATTAAATATGACAACAACACTAATCAGCATCTTATCAGGTCTAGGTGGTATGTTTGGTTGGGGTACTTCAGACTTCTTTGCCAATAATGCGGCTGAAAAAATCGGTCATTCAAAAACAGTATTCTATTCACAAATTTTTGGCGCGCTGCTTCTAATACTTTTGTCATTTTTCTTCCCTTTAAGTTTTACTCTAGAAGCAAAAATATTACCCTTATTAATTTTTGGTTCTCTGTGTTATTCCTTTGGATATGTTTATCTTTACAAAGCTTTCGAGATAGGTAATCTTTCAGTCACTTCAACAGTCTCAAACTTAAATGTTGTCATCGGCATGGCTATTGCGTTTATTGCTAGAGACCAAAGACTTGCAGGTTTTCAATTATTTGCAGTGTCATTAATTCTATTGGGCATTTTTCTAGTATCTATAAACATAAACGACCTAATTCACAGCAAGGTATCGCTATTATCAGGTGTCAAAGAGGCGCTTGTCGCCGCCTTTGCTTTCGGTTTTTTCTGGAATGTTAGCGAAATTCTCTCAGAGGATCTTGGCTGGCTCGCTACTTCATTTTTGACAAAAATAATTTCCCTTATTGCTTTGTATCTTATCTTTAGACTAACAAAACAAAGTCTCGATATCAAAAAACAAAAAAACATACTCCCTATAGTTGCACTTGTAGGTATTTTAGAAGCCTTAGCTGTTGCCAGTGTCAACTTTGGACTAGAAGTAGGGGACTTAGTCCTAGTTGATCCTATTGCTGCTGCACTCTCCATAGTTACCATTAGTTTGGCTGTTATTTTCTTAAAAGAAAAACTAACCAAAATCCAGGTGGTAGGCATTGTTTCCACAATTACGGGCATCATTTTAACTGCAATCTGACAATGAAAACTATTTTAGTTGATGCTGCTGGGACATTTGTAATCGAGGGGCAAGGTGTTTATCGACAACTTTACGAACTACTAGAAACCTATCCAAACAGAAAAATAATTGTCTCCAACGCCAACGACGTGCAACTAATCGAGTATGGAATCGTCAACATGCCCTATGAGGTTTTTACTCTAAAACACAACCCCAACAAAGATAACCCCGAATACTTCAGAATATTGTTAAATCGTTTCAATCTCACAGTTGAAGATGTTCTTTACTTCGAGCACAACCAGCCAGCCGTCGATAGCGCCAAGTCGATAGGTATTGCGTCCTACTTCTACGACCCGGACAAAAAAGATCTAGAAAGCCTAAAGCAGTTCCTAGACCAAAATCTATAAACAAGTCAACAAATTTTTAGATTAGACTCATAATGTTGAGATAAGTCGATTGTTATGGTAAAATTCACCCGTACTTTAAAGTAAGACACTATCTCAAAGTTAAAGGAGTATTACGTATGTGTATCGCATTTTCCGGACCTCCGGGTTCAAAAGTTGATTTTGATAATACCAAAGGTGCTGCTTGGGTAGTAAAAGGTACGATCTACTCTGGTTGGCATGCCATGAGTTATCAAAACAAGGTCAAGGTAAACGGTATAAAACCAAAAGGTCATCAGTGGTCAGGTCTAAACTCTGGTCGAAAAACCGGTGCTGCCATGCTTCTTGTCTTTCCTCTGGCTAATGATGGAGATTACATATTGCTCTCCGCCGAAGATATGCCAAATTTCCTAAAGGAAATGACTACTGTTGAGACGCCAAATCCCTACTTGGGTGCTACACGGTCTACGCCAAAAAGTCTGGGTCTTGGCTCCGTCGAGGTGCAAAAGTATGGTCTTTATGATGTGGTTGTTTTCAAAAACGCATCTATCGATAAAATTCAAAAAGCAATTGCTACCAGTGTTGCGATTGAGCGGCAACCGGAGTTGGACGAAGATGCGATCAATTTCATTATCAATGCCTACAACCCCAATGGGCAGAGCAACTTTGCCATAGCCCTGTTTTGTTATGATCCTTATCAGGTCACTGGTGAAGGTAAAGAATCTTTACCGGTTACCATCATGTACCAGACCAGCTTCCCCGAAGTTCTCTTCTTCAGTGGTCTCGACGAACACGATCCGAGCAAACGTCCTGACTTTAACGAAATGGTAAATACGAATCATCAGATAGCCTGGGGCTTTGAAAAAGCTCCGGATGTTATTACTCATAGCGTGAAATACACGGCGAAAGTCAGCACTCTTGGTGCTATCGTTCCTGAGCGCGTCGCGGTTTCCACACACTATACAAAAATGCCAAACGGCGACTTCGTCGTTCAGCTAAACAATTTCCGGGCAGGTCGCTTAGCGGTCGAACGCTGGCAGCCACCATCAGCAAGTCTCGGATAAACCCCGTCAGCCCACCTAACCAGGTGGGCTTTTTTTGTGCCAAGGAAACCCCGCACAAAGCTTCCTAAGTAGCGAAGCGGGCGTGTGCGGGGATGAATTGGAGAAGCATAACACTGCGACTAG
>MFAQ01000004.1:37456-44217 GCA_001776275.1 Candidatus Collierbacteria bacterium RIFOXYD1_FULL_40_9 | reverse complement strand
ACTTAAAAAAGCCGCCCGTTTGGGAGGCTGGTTTTAGTTGGTAAAAATAGTTAAGTTGCTTTGTTTGCCAATAACTTCATTGATGACATAGATCCCCTGCTCGCCTCTGCTGAGTTTTGAATTTGAAAGACCTGTTGATTTAGTTGAATTTACCAATGGTCCGCTAAAAGAGTTAGATAAAATAGTTCCGGACGTGACAATTAAGTTGACTTTGCAAAATAACACCATGGTGACTGGATTGGAGATGTGGACTGAGAATGAGCCAGATGTTCAGAAAGATATCGAGAAGATGTTAGACAGTTTTGGATTTGGTGTCAAAAATAAACCCCTACTTTTGTAGGGGTTCTTCTATGTGCCTGTTGGAGCTATAATTTGGGTAATGGATTCTGAAAAAGATATTGTTATAACCAAGGAAATGGTTAAAGCTATAAAAGATGCTAAAAATGAGAAAGTTGAGCCATTATTGATACCTGCGATGGAATTGAGCAGAGAGACAAAAATTTATTTTGAAAATCAACTTGCATTGGCTAGTAATGACTTGGAGTATTTATTTGCTTTGGCAGGATTAATAAATTATGGTTATTATGGCGGCGTGAAATGGATGTTTGATGAATTGCAACCAGGGGAAAGTTTGGGAATAGAAGAGTTATTGTTTGAATTAAGAGAAACTTTTGGAAACGAGATTAAAATGGATGCCATAGCACTTGGTTTTTTAAAAGAAGAATTGTTAAAAGGTGGCATACCTGACGATAAAAATGTCGTGATTGTGTTAAAAGGATCAGATATACCAAATCTAGAAAGCGGTTCTGGTTTTTATGTTTTAGCCTCTTTGGCACCCTCCCAAAACATGGATACGGATAATAAATCAGGAAAAGCAATGGTGACAATTAATGATAGACATTTAGTATTTTTAAAACCAAACTTTGTACCATGTGTGGAGCATTTGTGCTCTGTTTTGTACAGAACTCAGAAAGCAAATGGGTTAAGTTCGCATTTTTTTGATATTCGCTCTAGAGTTGATATAAAGAAAAATATAGTACTTGATGAAAATGGTGTTGCACAATTTGTCATAGCGAAGGATGAGGAAGGTAGGGGTATTACACAAGACATTGAAGCCTATACTCTGTGTGCTTTGGCACTTGGAATTGATAAGAGGGTCAATAGAAAAATGGTTCCTGACACAAGTATAAGAGTTAAAAAAACACCCCGATTAATGGGGTGTTTGGAGAGGTCGGACGGCCCAATAGCAGTTTTGATAGCCATTGAAAACGGTGGTAAGAGTTGTAACTCTGTATGGAAGGTCGTTACTTCTTTTTTCCCAAATCACAAGGTCTTTTTCATCGTTGGTTTCTCCTAAGGCAATTAAACTGTGGTGAGGAATTTTGTGAGCAAGGTCTCCCTTTATGTGAACTACATTAGGAAACCCGTATCTGCTGATAAAAAAGTTTGCTTGTGCGGATATTGAGAATCGTAAGGGGTTATAGTCACCTCTGAAAAAGTGGTCCTCTGGGTGGTAGTTGTTGTTGAAACTAACCCCTCGCTCTACACAAGATACAGAGTTGAAGCAGTTTATACCAGTGAGGAAAATAATTGACTTGGCATATTTGTAGTTTGTCTTGGGAAGACCAAACATAAGTTGGTGATCAAGACGGTGTTGAATCTTTAGAGCTACACGTATTAATTTTTGCCTATATTTATCGGTTTTTTTGTATCCTTGTTGTGCATAGCAAATCGAGTGCCTGATCTAGGTCGTATCTTAAGGCCATATTGCCAAAAACTTTGTGCATTTACCCTCCCGATTTGGATGTAAAAGATTGTTTTGGTTGTATTTTATCATATAGGATAGTTTTTGGTATAATGTGCCTGATGTATTGGGAAAAAGAGGTTAGAAAGTATAAAGAATTGCCTGAGGAGTGGTACTTTAGGGATACTGGGGTTTTTAGGGCAAATTTTGAAAATGGTGTGGAAATTACAGGTGTATCTGCAAACAGTTGGGAAGACTACTTGGAGCATTTGTACAGAGTGAGATCTAGTGATAAGTATGTCGTAAGTCCAGAGCTAATTACTTGTGCTGGTATGAATTTTGAAGATTTGGTAAAGAATGAAAGTTTGATTAATGAAAGAATTGAAGAGGTGGCTGTTTTGTCTAAAAAGTATGTTGATACTTATTTTTTGCTTGGTACTCCCCTATTTGTAAATGAGAGACCCAGAAACTCTGTGTTGGTTATAAAATCTGGTGAAATAGTTAGTGCTACAAATAAAAGGCACGGGGCAACAGATGAAGAGAACGGCTTTTTTGAAATGGTGCCAGAAGAAGTACCACTACTACTCCCCCAGACAAAGGTGGCGGTTGTAATTTGTTCTGATTTTGGACTGGCCAGTTTGTACGCTGGGTGCGAGTCTGAATTGGTTGATGAAGTACTAAGAGTATCTGGAAAAACAGACTTAGCTGGTAAAGATGTTTGTGTTTTACCAGAAAATGTTGAGTCTGTGTTACTTATTTCTTGCTGGGGTGTAGGGAGTAAATATGTTGAGGAGGGTGAGCAGGATCAGTATTACAAGAATCAACTTATGAGTATTGCTTGGCGGATTATGAAAGGGTCAAAAGTAAAAGATGTAATAGTGGTGGACAGAGTGCCAACTAATCTTTCTGAGGAGTTAATGAAAGTTACTCCAACAAAGCCATATAACGGGGTGATTAGAAGTAGATAGTGTGCCTGTTTGTGTGTATGATGGGTGATATGAGCATGGAAGCTGGTTTCGAAATTAATGATGAAAAAAAAGAAAAGAGTGTAGAAAGTTTGTTTGCTGAATTGCCGTCGGTTGGTGAAGCTATACAAAAATTTGACGATCCAGGACTAAAGACTGTTTTTTGGGACATACACACAGCTGATTGCATTCGCGGGAAAAGCGAGGACGAGAAAAAGGAAATTGTAAAGAACTTCGAGACTGAGGTGTGGCTGGTGTATAAGGAAGTAATACGAAGTTTACTAACTAGCGAGGAGTTTCATAAAAAAGTATTAGAAGGGTCTGGTTATTTGACAAACACTCAGCTTAGAGAACTTGCCCATGGACTTGATTTTGTTAGGGTTGAAATATTTGAAGAGGTTTTGTCTAGGGTAGATATGTTACTTAGACACTCTGTGGATACTGACTTAATGTGTCTCATGTTTAAAGATTTGTTGAGAGGGCAGATAAATGGATCGACTCAGAAACTATTTAGCGAGAGTGAGGTTGAGACGCTTTCTAAAATTTTTAACGAGGACAGTAAGTGTCAGAATGACTTTGTTCTGGCAATTATGAACACCAGAGGCGTAGTGCGTGGAAATGGGTTAGGAGAAGATGATACAAAGTTTGCTAAAGACTTCATAAATAGACTTACAAAACTGTCGAGTGCTGAAGATGCGACAACAATTAAGAAATTAGAAGGACTTTTTTTTAACAGAGACACTGAGGAATTGGGTCAAGTGTTTAGCAGTGAATTTCGAAATATACTTGTAAAAGACTCTCTAGCTATGGTTAGCTTGTTTGTCCCAAAAAGCACCGAGGTAAATAATAGCTTGACTACAGGGAGAAAGGATTATTTGTTGGAGAGGGCAAGAAAATTGGAAATTGTTAAACTGTTGATTAAAGTTGAGCAGTTACAAAATGAGCTCTTGGATTTTAATTTAGAAGATGTAAATAAATATAGTGTTACTACTGGCACCGCAGAATCTTCTACCGCCGCGACAATAAACAAGGCTATAGAATACAAAGTTTTGGACGATTTGAGTGATTTATCAAAAGCTGATTGGTTTGCGGCACGTCACGAGGTAATGGAAATGTTTGGCGAATGGTAATTAGATAGAGGGTTAAGGAAAATCAAAAGAGTTACTTTGCCAAGGTGGGTGTCAGCTTGGAATACTTTGGTTCATGAAAGAGGACATATGAAGTTTGTAAGAATTTTTGTACACGATGAAGGCGATATAATTTCCATACAGAGTGCAAAACGATTGTCTGAGGTGGTGTATGATCATAATCCTGTTATTGAACTGCTTAGCGGAAAGTTGGTTGAGAAACCAACAGTGACTATTGCGGATGAAACAAAAATATATCATTGTTTGAGTGAAGGATACTCAGTTTTATTAGAGAACTTGTCCAATAAATTTCTAATGAGTGGGGCTAAAGTTTTTGGTGAATCTGATCCAGGATTTATTCAGAGCATGATGGAACTCAGATCTTCAAGATTTTTTTTGGATGTTTACAGAAAAGATCATTACTGGCTTGGCTACCAGATAATTTCATCCTTATTTCTTCATGGCTACAGGGAAAATATTGCTCCAATCGACAATGTAGATGTCGATTTGTCTAATAGAAAGAGATCTGGTCTAAGTTTTGTCGAGTCGTTTTTAGAAAAGCTGAGTTTGTCTAAAATTGGAAACAGAGAATCACGAAGATTGTTTGAGACAACAAGATTTGAGGAGGACATAGACGCACCAGTAGTTAAACGTAAAGTGTGGATTGAAGATGGCGAAAAAATGAAGCTGGTATGGCAGATGGACAAGAAAAATACCTTACTAGATTACATGACATCGACAAACCCGGAAAAGAGAAAAAAGGGGCAAGAAAAGTTCTTGGAGTTGTTTGGGAAATAGTTAGTGGTGGTGATGCGAATTGTCTTGTTTGTACAGGACTTTATTTTTGTACTTGCTGTAGTAGTTGGCGGCCATGAAGGTGGTTATGGGGACGGCGAGGATAAGGCCAATGCTGGCGACAAGTGTCCGAACTATTTCTTCGGCGACCATTTCGGTGTTGATGATTTGAGTGAAACTGACAGAATTGTCTAAGAAAAGAAGCATAAGAGGCATGGCAGCGCCTGTGTAGACCAAAAAAAGAGTGTTTACCATAGAAGAGACATGGTCGCGACCAACTGACATTGATCTTTTGAATAGTTCTAGAAAGCCAAACTTGGGATTGGCTTTGGCGATTTCGTTGACTACACTAACTTGGGAGACCGAGACGTCGTCTAAGATTCCAATTGAGCCAATAATAATGCCGGCAATGAGAAGGGACTGGATATTTAGTTGTCCACTTTTGGCAATATCCAGAAAGCTAGCCTCTTCATTTGCGTAGCCAGTGATATGGGCAAGATGTGTAAAAGAGTAAGCCAGGACCCCCGTGATGATCGCTGAGATAAAGGTACCAACGATGGCTAAATTTGTTTTGATGTTGACACCATGAGAGAGGTAAAAAGTAGTTGGGATCAGAAAAATGGAGGCAATGATAATAACCAGAATCGGATTGGTTCCTGAATAAATTTGAGGAAGAATAATCTTGATAATGACAGCAAGGGACAAAAACATTCCAAGAATCGAAGTGAAGCCGTAAAGTTTACCTACACCTATCACAGTAACAACAAAAAACCAAAAGAGTAAATTAATTGGTTTTTGGCGGTAGTAATCGGCAATTTGGTAGTCATTTGTTTCTTCGTTAAAGGAGATCATTAGCTCCTCCCCTATTTTGTATTCCGTGAATTTAAAATAGGGAGATTGTTCGTTTCGGATAAATAGGTTCTGGTTTGTCTGTTGGATTTTTAGTTCTAGCCATTGGGTTTTGTTGCTATCTGTAGCTGTGGTTGAATTCTGGATATTAACGATTGTGGCTGGAAAGGCACTTTCTGAGGCAATGATTTGGCCTGGTAAGAGGAGAATTAAAAGAGATAGAAAGAGGTTTGCAATAAAGGATTTCATTTTAATTAATTATAGCTTATTTAGGTTATGGGTCTTTTATCTGTATGATTGTATGTTATTATAGGTTAGCAAATTAAATTTACACTAGGAGAGCGATGGCATACTATTCGTATGTGGTAGACAGGGCTCTCATAAGAGCCAGGTATAGATGTGAGGTATGTGACGCACATTGGACAGATTTTCCAAAGGTTCCAGGTGATGCGCCTATAGATGTTCACTCTGCAACGTCATATCATTTGATGATGTTTAGAAAAACTGGTTTGTTTAAGTCAATATCACCTCCAAGAGGGCACTCTCGTATGAAGGGAAAACTGTACAGACCAAGTGCTTTTATGTTTTACCAGTACTTTCCTGATCGACTTGATGATGCGTTTTGTTTTTGCAATAGCTGTCATTTGACGGTTCATGATAAGGCGGAAGCGGAATCATTGGTTTTTTTGGGAGGTGTAAAAGAGCTAAAGAATGATGTTCCTACAATTTTAGAGTATGTAACAGTTATGTCAGTGCTTACCAAAGGTAAATGGACACCTTGAAATAGAGGTGTCCTTTTTTTGGACACTTTGCGTCGCACAATTTTGCTAAGATGGATAATATGGCAAAGAAACAGGTTTTGGACATAGATCTTAGAGTATTAATTAGAAGATATTTAAGTTATATAGAGGTAGAAAGAAACTATAGTAAGTTTACGATTCGAAATTATGAGCATTACTTAAAAATTTTTCGGGTCTGGTTTGAGAAAAACTATGAGCAAGAATATATTGAGAAGCTAACAAGTGAGATGGTTCGCAGATACAGACTGTATTTAGCTCGTTTTGAGGATAAAGATGGAAAAAGGCTTTCGGGGACGACACAGAGCTATTATGTAATTGCCTTGCGGGCTTTTTTAAAGTACTGTGCCAAGAAAGGCATTAAGACTCTATCTCCGGAAAAAATAGATTTACCAAAGACAGAAGATCATAAAATAAAGTTTTTGGATCGAGAACAAGTAGAGAGACTATTGATGGCCCCGGATACTTCGAAAATGTCGGGGCT
>MFAQ01000004.1:14430-37396 GCA_001776275.1 Candidatus Collierbacteria bacterium RIFOXYD1_FULL_40_9 | reverse complement strand
CCTGTGGTTGGCTAGGTCGTTATCTGTCTGCCAGGGTTGATCCACACAGAGCCTTGTGGATTCGTATTCCTAAGGGTAGTGAGTGGGACCCTGCTATGTCTGGTGAGAAGGCCAGACTATCTGTGCGAGGTATTCAGCGAATTGTGGAGAAATACAAGCGAACTGCTGGGATTGCGATTAAAGTTAGCCCACACGTGTTGAGGCACTCTTTTGCCACCACTCTTCTTCAGGGCGGGGCTGACCTTCGGAGTGTTCAGGAGATGCTGGGACACAAAAATGTAGCTACAACTCAAATTTACACACACGTAACCAATCCCCAATTAAAGCGGATTCATAACGAGTTTTTGAAGTAATTTGAGGTGGTTTTAAAGGTTTGTTGATATAATATGGGGTAGAGGAGATTTTATGAACATTGATTTAAAGAATCGATTGATTGCTGGTGTGCTGGCTTTACCTGCTGGGTTTTTTATTTTTTTATTTTTTTATCGCCAACTTAGTGGTGGCGCAAAAGAGATTTTGCTTGGCGACGGTGTTTTGTATTACGTCTTGCTAACTATTGCCTTTTTGGTGCCGTCAGTTTTAGAAATTCTTTTTTTGTACAAGCTTTCAGTAAGTAGAATTGCTTTGTTAAAAAGTTTAGATGAGGCTAGTTTGAACAAGAAAGTGCGTGTTATGGTTCTTGCTTTGGGGTCATCCCTGTTGCTGGCGGCCATTTATCAGTTAATAGCTTACACTGTTATTTATATTGCCGGCGCCACCCGGTACATGATTTTTGACATACTTACATTGGTATATGTAACACTATCATTTTTCTTTGCAAAAGTCGGAGACTACCTAAAGTATCTGTTTTTCGAGAAAAAGAATCAAACGATTTAGCTTATTGCCCTCCTTGCGGAGGGTAATTTTTTTAATTTATTCTTCTTCTGACTCGGAGATAGCAGCAATAGCAGCTACACTATCCCCTTCTTTGGCAAAGCGCATAAGGATAACTCCTTGGGTGGCTCTTCCTAGTTGAGGAATATTTTTGATAGGAAGTTTGATTGCTTGACCTTGGGAAGTGGTTATCAAAAGCATCTCGCTACTATTGTCGACCAAGAGAGCGCCGGAAACTTTTCCGGTTTTGTCGGTTGTTTCGCTGACCTTTAGACCTTGTCCCGATCGATTTTGAACAGGATATTCTTTTAGTGGAGTGCGCTTGCCCATACCATTTTCTGTTACAACAAGCAGGTCACGGAAGATTTTAGTGCGCTTGTCTGCTGCTACGGGTTCTTCTGAGCTAAAGCTTTCCATTGAGATGATGTAGTCACTACCTTTGAGTAAAATTCCTCGCACTCCCATAGTATCTCTATCGGTTGGCCTGGCATCTTTTTCTTGGAAACGAATAGATTTGCCTTCTCGTGACACAAGTGAGATATGGTCGGTGCCGGTTGTGCGGTTGACCCAGACTAGACTGTCACCTGCATTTAGTTTGATAGCAATAAGGCCGTTGCTCTTTATGTTTTCGTATTTGCTAAGTTGAGTCCTCTTGACGACACCAGATTTGGTGGTAAAGAAGAGGAAGTCATTTTTATTGATTTGAGCCGGCATGGTAAGGATGGATTGGATACTCTCTTCGGTTTCGATGTTAATGAGGTTGATGATAGCCTGACCTTTGCTGGTCCTGCTGCCTTCTGGTAGCTCCCAGACTTTTAGAGAGAAAACTTTACCTTTGCTAGTAAAGACCAGTAGTCTATCGTGTGTGTTGGCATTAGTAAGTAGTTGAATTTCGTCACTGTCTTTGATAGTCATACCAGAGACCCCTTTGCCACCTCGCTTTTGAGTTTTGAAAGTGTCTAATGGCATGCGTTTGATGTAGCCAGATTTGGTGAGGGCGACTAAAGTTTCTTCGGCTGGAATCATGTCCTCTTCAGAGAAACTATCTGGTGAGTTGGCGACTATTTTGGTTCTTCTCTCCTCTTTGTATTCAGCAGCGAGTTTGGTGATTTCATCGGTAATAATGGTAAGAACTTTTTTGGGATCTTTTAGGGTAGCGATAAGTTGCTCTATTTGTTTCATTAACTCGGCATACTCGGCTTCTATTTTTTGGCGCTCGAGGGCTGCTAGCCTTCGAAGTTGCATTTCCAAAATGGCGGTGGCTTGGATTTCTGAGAGGCTAAACTTGGTAACTAAGTTAACCTTGGCAGTATCACTATCTGGACTTTTTCTAATAGTGTCAATGACCTCGTCGATGTTAGCTAAAGCTTTGAGAAGTCCTTCCAAAATATGAGCTCTATCTTGGGTGGCTTTTAATTCGAATTGACTACGGCGGACAATAACCATTTGGCGGTGAGTAGTGTATTCGGTGAGAATTTGTTTAAGGTTTAAAAGGTGGGGTGTACCCTCGGAGGTGAGGGCCACAATGTTGGCTGGGAAATTGGTTTGCAACTCAGTGTATTTGTAGAGGGCATTTAAAACTACTTTTGGTTTGGCATCTTTTTTGAGGTCAACGGCAACGGTTAACCCGATACGGTCTGACTCATCGCGAAGATCGGCAATCCCTTCGATTCTTTTCTTTTTGACTAGTTCGGCAATGTCGGTAATTAGTTTGGCTTTATTTACCTGATAAGGTAGCTCAGTGATCAGAATTTGCATGCGACCATTTTTCTTTTCGACAATTTCGGCCACTCCCCTATTGATGATGCTGGCTTTGCCAGTAAGATACATTTTTTTGATTTCATTTTTGTCAAAAATGATACCGGCGGTAGGAAAGTCTGGTCCCTTGATGTGCTCGCAGAGTTCTTCAATATCGATTTCACTATCTAGTTCTCCTGTTAGATTTTTGTAATTGGTTGTAACCAAGTCCTTGTCCTCTATTGGGGCGACGTTGCTGGTTTTGGCTTTTTTAATAAAGGCCTTAATAGCGCTAACTACCTCTAGTAAATTATGTGGAGGTATCTTGGTTGCCATACCAACAGCGATACCGTCGGAGCCCATGAGAAGTAAATTGGGAAGTTTAGCCGGCAGCACTGTTGGCTCTTCGTGGGAGCCATCGAAGTTATCTACAAAATCGACGGTTTTTTTGTCGATATCTTCTAGGAGTTCGCTGGCAATCTTGGAAAGACGCGCCTCTGTGTAACGCATGGCAGCAGCTCCATCGCCATCGATACTGCCAAAGTTGCCCTGACCATCGATAAGGGGGTAGCGCATGGAGAAGGTTTGGGCCAAGCGAACCATAGTTTGGTATACAGCTTGGTCGCCGTGTGGGTGATACTTACCCAATACTTCTCCCACAGTACTGGCCGATTTTTTGTAGCTACTTTTGTGGGTCACACCCATTTCTTTCATGGCGTAAAGAATACGGCGATGAACTGGTTTTAGTCCGTCTCGGATATCGGGAAGAGCACGAGAAACGATGACAGACATGGCGTAGTCTAGGTAAGACTTTTCCATTTCATCGATAATTTTAGTTGGTCTAATTACCCCCCACTCTGTGTTTTGCTCACTAGTTAAAATGTTTGGGTTGATTGGTGTTTGGTTTGGTTGGTCTTGGTCTTCCATTTTTGTTGTTTACTGTTTTAAAGAGTTTTCTATAACTGGGGCAATATCTTTTTTGCGAGACATTTTTGGACCAATGTCCAAAATATTGTTTTTGGTTTGTCCTCCAAAGGCTTTTTCGGCTATTGTTTGTTCTGGATCAGAAAGAATAAGAAGTTTGGTGTTAACTTTTAGAATATCTGTAAGCGCTAAATAAATTAAATCGACGCCTTCTCTTTGTTTTATGGTGTTCATTGCTGTCAATAAGTCTTGAGTTTTGGTGGCAATGATTTCAGATTGCTCGACTGTTTCTGTTTGACCAATGAGAACTTTTTTACCAGAAAAATCGAATATTTTGTAGTCGTTTAAAACAATTTGCTCATCTGTGAGGGAAGATAAGTTTGACTTAGCCATGAAGATTTCCAAAGTTAGATTTTCAATGCTAGTTATTTCTGCTACCTGGGCAAGATCTTCTACAGCTTCTCTATCAGTGCTGGTAGTGGTGCTAGATTTTAGTCCAACAGTGTCGGATAGTATGGCCGAGAGCATAAGACTAGCAAGTTGTTTGGTTGGTTTGAAATTAAATTCTTTGAAAAGGTACCAACAAATAGTATTGGAGGAGCCAAAGGGAAGAGTAATTATTTCAATAGGCTGGTTGAGATTTAGATTTACCTTGTGGTGGTCGTAAATGGCAATAATTTGGTTTGGGTTTAGACCGACGAGACGTTGGTCTGGTTCATTGTGGTCTACTAAAACCACCTTGTCCTCTGATGAGATGTCGCTAAGTGATATTTTGGTGGGTGGGCTAACTCCAAACTTTTTGAAAACAAAATCTGTTTCTGGATTAAGGTCATCAATAATTGCGGGAGTGGGGTTTTCGTATTTGTTTATATTGCAATATTCTGCAAAAGAGATAGCAGAAACAATTGAATCCAAGTCTGGTTTAATATGGCCGATGATGTAGGTTCTCATAATTTTATTTAAATATCTAGATTGGCGTTGGTGGCGTGAGTCTGGATGAATTTTTTGCGAGGAGCGACTTCCGAGCCCATGAGTGTTGCAAAAACTTCATCGGCTCTAACAGCGTCTTGAATGCTAACTTGTTTTAGGATGCGAGTTTCTGGGTTCATGGTGGTTTCCCAGAGTTGCTCAGGATTCATTTCACCTAAACCTTTGTAACGCTGGATGTACGCTTTTTGGCGCTGCTGGTCAGTTAAAGTTTTTAAGAATTTTTCTTTTTCGTCATCGGAGTAGACATAGGTACCTTTTTTGTCGTAGCTGATTTTGTATAAAGGTGGGGTGGCTAAGTATATGTGTCCCCCTTCGACAACGGGTTTGGTGTGGCGATAGAAAAAAGTTAAAAGCAGAGTGGCAATGTGAGCACCGTCGACGTCAGCGTCAGTCATGATGATGACGCGAGAGTAGCGTAGCTTGTTGGTGTCCATTGTCTCCCCTATTCCCATACCCATAGCGACAATTAAGTCCTTGAGACCTTCGAACTCAATAATTTTGTCAAGTCGAGCCCTTTCGGTATTTAGAATTTTTCCACGAAGTGGCAAAATGGCTTGATGTTTGCGATCTCTTCCTTGCTTGGCTGACCCACCTGCTGAGTCACCCTCGACAATGAAGAGCTCGCTTCTTTGTGGATCTTTTTCTTGGCAGTCGGCGAGTTTACCTGGCAGAGTCATGCCCTCTAGGGCTCCTTTTCTAACCACAGCTTCGCGAGCGGCTTTGGCTGCCATACGAGCTTTGGCAGCTAGGAAGACTTTGGCAATAATGATTTGGGCAGTTTGAGGATGTTCCTCCAAATACTCCTCTAAGCCTTTTTTGACAACTTGGTAAACAGCAGACTGGACTTCGGCATTATTAATTTTGGTTTTGGTTTGAGACTCGAACTGAATCTCACTGGAGCTCATCTTGACCCACACAACGCCAGTAAGGCCCTCTTTGAGATCATCTGGGGTAAAGTCGAGGTCTTTGTTTTTGCCGTTTTTCTTTTCTGATTCGCTCGTATTAGCAGTAATGTAATTTTTGAGAACTTTGGAGAGGGCGGTTCTAAAACCGGTTAAATGTGCACCGCCATCGTAAGTATTAATAGTGTTGGCAAAACTTTCTAGGTTGTCAGAGAAGGTATCTGTGTACTGCATAACCACTTCGACACCGATTGGAATATCGCTTTCGACTGTGTTGCCGGCAATATAGATCTGTTCGTGAAGTTCTTTTTTGTGTTTGTTGTTGTGGGCTAGAAGGGAGCGAATACCGGACTCAAAATAAAAGTTGGCCTGTTTGTCGTTTCGCTCATCGAAGAGATGAATATAAACTCCGGCGACCAAGTAAGCTCTTTCTTGAAGTTTTTCTCTAATGTTTGAGAAATTAAAGTCAGTGGTAATTTTAAAAATGCTGTTGTCTGGCCAGAAACGAGTAAAGGTACCTGAGTTGGCTGTAAAAAGATTATGGTGATACTCAGGGATAGTGTTTTGGACTTCTTTTTGGGTAGTTTTTTTGACTGGGAAATCTGGGGTGCCGACTTTGTAGGTTTGCAAGAAAAAGTTTTCTTCGTGACGAACAATGACTTGCATGTTGGTAGACAAGGCATTAACGACTGATGCACCGACGCCATGTAAGCCACCTGAGGCTTTATAAGCACTATCAGAAAACTTACCACCAGCGTGGAGCTTGGTCATGGCTACTTCTAAGGCAGAGACGCCGGAGACGTGCTTGTCTGTGGGAACACCACGTCCATCATCGGACACGGACACGGAACCATCCTTATGGAGGCAAACATAAATATTTTTGGCGTATCCGCCAATTGCTTCATCTAAGGAGTTGTCGACAATTTCGATAAGTAAATGGTGTAGCCCTTTTTCGTCGGTGCTACCGATATACATACCTGGTCTTTTGCGGACTGGTTCTAGACCTTCGAGTACAGTAATATCTTTTGCTGTGTAGTTTTGATTTGCCATGTTTATGTATAGTTAGTGCCTGATCATTGTATCATTGTAAGATAGCTTATGTTACCAAAAATTATTACCGATTGGCAAAAGTCGACTGATGATTTTATTTTGGAGTATGGGTTGAAGCAGTCGGAAGTGTTGGTGGCAAATGGTGATGGAATGGCGATAAATGACTTGAGAGAGTGGCTGAATTTTTGTGGTAATTTGACCAGCGCTAGTGAGAGGTATGTGATTTTGATTGATAACCTGGATTCTCTATCATTGGAGTCGCAGAGTATTTTATTAAAACCATTGGAAGAAAAAAACGATAAAACGGAAATCTATTTGCTTGCGAAAAACGAAAACAAGATTTTGTCGACAATATTATCTAGGTGTGAGTTGATGTCGGCAAAAAGAGTGGAAACTGTAGCAAGGTACTGGACTGAGATGGTGAGCCTGTGGAAAAGAGGCCCTGGGACGATTGTAGATTATTGTGAAAAATTTCCAGTTGATGAGTTGAATAATTTTTTGGTGGAAGTTACGACAAGGTTGAACTTGGAAATTTCTAAAGGAGTAACAGAAAAGCGCATTAGAATCATTAACCGTTTTTTGGAAACTATGCAGGAGTTGGCTGTTGGTAATGTAAACAAAAGACTTGCATTGGAAAACTTGCTTTTTTCAACCTGGCGAATGATTAAGACCCGCCAACAGTAAGCAGTTTAGGCGGACAGGCTTGATTGTTTAGATTAAATTTGTCATAGTCTATTTATGGATTATCAGGTAAGAATTTTGTTGGATAATCTTATCTCTTCTGGTAAGTTGAATCAATCAGATGTCGATAAGTTAAAGCTTGACGCACTCGCTAAAGGTGTAGATGTGATAGAGATGTTGTTAGAGCGAGAAATACTTTCAGAAAAGGATGTTTTGGAGTCCAAGTCAAAAATGTTAGGAATACCGCTTTTTTTGGAGTCAAGGATTGCAGTTAGTCCGGAGCTTTTGAGTCTGATTGGCATTGACTTGGCCAAAAAGTACTCTGTCATACCCCACTCCCTAGACAAAGCGGCAAAGGTTTTGTCGCTTATTTGCTTAAAACCAGAAGATCAGTCGACAGTTGACTTCTTTGCCAAGCGAACAGGCTACAAAATAAACACATTTTTGACTTCGGGTGATAATTTTGAAGCACTCTTGAATAACGTCTACAACCAATCACTGACTGGTGAAATTTCTGGAGTTTTAAAACGAGGTAAGGAGGTTGGTGAGACAGACGGTGTTCGTTTGGTTACTTCGGATACGATTGCTCAGATAATTAAGGAGCCAAAAATTGTTGAAATAGTTAGAAAAATTCTAGAACATGCAATTCGTTTGAGAGCTTCTGACGTTCATATTGAACCCCAAGAAGGAATTACGAGAATAAGATATCGCATTGACGGTATTTTGGAAGAAAAGCTAAGTTTAGACAAAGAGTATCATGCGGCACTGATTTCGAGAATAAAAATTTTAGGTGGAATGAAGATTGATGAAAAAAGAGTTCCACAAGACGGCCGTTTTAATTTTAGCTCTGAGTGGGGAGAAGTTGACTTGCGTATCTCATCTTTGCCAACTGTAAATGGGGAGAAAATTGTTATGCGTTTGCTCAAGAAGTCAGATAGAGTCCCGACCCTTTCAGAGCTTGGGGTAAGAGCCAGGGCTTTGGCTACGTTACAAGAAGCGGTCAGAATTCCACATGGGATTATCTTGGCGACAGGACCTACTGGCTCTGGTAAAACTACCACTTTGTATTCACTTCTTACTATGATTAATACACCAAAGGTGAATATGGTGACTTTGGAAGACCCAGTCGAGTATCAGATGGCAGGAGTAAATCAGGTGCAAATAAATGCACAGGCTGGTCTTACTTTCGCATCAGGCCTTCGGTCTTTTTTGCGACAGGACCCAAACATTATTATGGTCGGAGAAATTCGCGATGAAGAAACAACTCAGCTTGCTGTGCAGGCATCACTTACTGGTCACTTAGTGTTTTCGACTGTGCACACAAATTCGGCCGCAGGTGCGCTTCCTCGTCTGTTGGACATGGGAGCAGAGCCATTTTTGCTAGCCTCCTCTATGACCGCAGCAATCGGTCAGCGTGTTTTGAGAAAGATCTGTGATAATTGCAAATCATCGTATTCCCCACCGGCAGAAATTGTAAAAGATATGAAGGAAGTCTTGGGAGGTCTTTATGATGGTTGGGAAAAATCAAATTCCGATAATGTAAAACTAGCTAAACAGAATAATGTAAGTTTTATGTTATTTAAAGGGAAGGGTTGCGAGAAGTGCAATAACTCTGGGTTTTTGGGAAGAACTGGTATCTATGAAGTTTTGAGAGTTACCGAAAAAGTAGCAAAGTTTATTATGGAGAGATCTGACGCTAACACGATTGAAAAAATGTCAATGGAAGACGGGATGATAACCATGAAGCAGGACGGTTATTTGAAAGTTTTGGAGGGAATCACAACTATGGAAGAAGTTATCAGAGTAGCTCAAGTGTAAATAATGGATAACAGTTTTTTTAGGGAATTGGCCACTGCAGCGGTTAAGCAAGGTGCTTCGGATATTCATATCACGTCCGGAACAGTACCACTAATAAGAACACACGGGAAATTGGAGCCTTATTTGCTTTCTTCTGTTTTGACTGCGGAAAAAAGTAAGGAAATAATTTTGGGTTTAATGAATCAGAATCAAAAGGAGACTTTTTTGAGAGAGCTGGAGATTGACTTTTCGATAAATTTAGCTGGCATTGGTAGATTTAGAGCGAACGCCTATTTTCAAAAAGGAGTAGTGTCTGGGACTTTTCGGTATATACCAGATAAAGTTTTGAGTATTGATGATCTTCGCTTACCAGATGTGTGTCATGCGTTTGCTAAGCTTCGACAGGGGTTCGTGTTGGTAACTGGACCAACGGGAACCGGAAAATCGACAACCTTAGCGGCGATAATTCACGAGATAAATGAAACTAGACAAGAGCATATTGTGACAATAGAAGACCCGATTGAATTTATACACGAGAATAAGAATTCTTTTGTAACCCAAAGAGAACTGGGTGGAGATACAAAGAGCTGGGATAATTCGCTTCGGTCTGTATTAAGACAAGATCCGAACGTGGTTTTTATTGGCGAAATGCGTGACCCAGATACGATGCAGGCAGCCATGACGGTGGCGGAAACAGGGCACTTGGTCTTTTCGACACTTCATACCAATTCGGCAGCGCAATCTATTGAGCGTATAGTCGATAGTTTTAAAACTGAAGAACAGCCACAGGTATTGTTGCAGTTGTCTATGGTTTTGGAAGCGATTGTTTCACAAAGACTTATTCCGACAATAGATGGAAAACGGGTGTTGGCAACAGAGATACTAATCGTGACTCCGGCGGTTCGCAATAATATTCGCGAGAGTAAAACTTTTCAAATTGATAATATTATTCAAACTAGTGGAAACTTGGGGATGAGACTTTTGGAAAACAGTTTAGCGGAGTATGTTAATCGGGGTATGGTAGATAAAAATGTGGCGCTTGAGTATGCAATAAGACCAACTTTACTTAATAAACTTTTGGGTGGCAGATAATGAAGACATACAGTTACAAAGTGCGAGATAAAAATGGAGTAGAGTCAACAGGTGTTGTTGACGCAGTTGACGAGAGACAAGCGGCAATAATTTTGAAAAGTAAAGGCTTGTATGTGACTTCCTTGTTTGAGTACGATCCAGTGAACTTGCAAAGTTTGTTTTCTCAGTTTAGTAAACCAACCAGCGAAGATATTACTAATTTTACGAGACAGTTTTCAACAATGATTGGGTCTGGATTGCCACTGGCCGAGGCCCTGAGAATCTTAAAGAATCAATCAAAGCCGACGATGAAGTCAATAATTGAAAAAATTTTGACAGAAGTAGAAGGTGGAACAACTTTGGCTGATGCAATTTCTGGATCCGAAGGTGGGTTTTCACCTGTATATATTGCTATGGTAAGGGCTGGCGAGTCTGCCGGTGTACTGGATAGTGTGATGAGCAAATTGGCTGAATCCCTTGAGAAGCAACGTGAATTTCGATCTAAAACAAAAGGTGCCCTGATTTATCCAGTGATTATTATGGTGGCGATGGTGGTAATTGCGACGATAATGATGATCTTTGTGGTACCAAAACTGACGGCCATGTATAAAGATTTTGGAGCAGAGTTACCAGGTCCAACCAGAGCGCTGATGGCAGTTAGTCAGTTTGTGGTGGACTACTGGTACGTTGTTTTCATTATCTTGATTGGTGCTTGGTATGGATTACTTAGATGGTCAAAAACGGAAGTAGGGGCCTTGGTTTTGGAACAATTTGTATTTAAGATTCCTATTTGGGGAAAACTTAAGAAAGATATTATTTTGACAGAGTTTACAAGAACCGTTAGTGTCTTACTTGGAGCCGGTATTCCTATATTAGATGCTTTACAAATTGTGGCAGGGACACTCGGGAGTATTGTTTTTGGAATGCAAATTAAGCAAGCTGGCACCTTTGTGGAAAAAGGTTTGGGCTTGTCTGAAGCCATAACGAGATTGGAGGGTTTTCCGCCTATTTTGTCGCAAATGGTTGCTGTTGGTGAAGAAACAGGAAAACTAGATGAGATCTTGGCAAAGTTGTCTCACTACTATGAATCCGAAAGTGAAGTAAAAATTAAAGCTTTGACAACAGCCATCGAACCACTGATTATGATTATCATGGGTGTTGGTGTTGGTTTTTTGGTAATCGCAGTGATTATGCCAATATATAACTTGACAAGTCAATTTTAATGAGTCATAGTTTATTTATGAAAAGAAACAGCGGTTTTACCTTGATGGAGCTACTAATTGTTATTGGTGTTCTGGGTATCTTGGCTGCTGGTCTGTTGGCGGCTATTGATCCCTTTGAGCAACTTAAAAAAGCTCGTGATAGCAACTACAGAAGTGGCGCCATTGAACTTCTGTCTTCGATTCAAAGGTACTACGCTAATCATGGTTACTTTCCCTGGCGAAATACATCTGTTACAGGGGCTGGTACTTGTACTACAGATACGGCAACGGTTTTGGCAAATAGCTCAAACACCTCTTCATCATCAGCAACTGTTTTAACTGTAGGAGCAAATCAAGATGCTGAAGTTGTCCCGTGTTTGACCGACTTAATTAGTGATGGCGAGTTGAAATCTACCTTTTCACAAGGTTTAAACACAACCGTTTATCTTAGTTCTTGGTCCAAGACTAGTGTTAGAGTTTGTTTCTCCCCAGAAAGTAAGAGTAACAGATCTGACTCTCAGACAATGTACCATTATGATGAAGTTTCTAATACCATTATAGAAGGATGTACGACTGAGCAAAAGGATGCGGGTGAATGCGTACAGTGTTTCCAATAACTTCTGGGCATTGCGAAGAACTCTCGGATATGAGAGTTCTTTTGGGTTAGAATAGGTATATGACTTTTTTGATCGTTTTTCTTTTTATCATGGGTTTGGCCTGGGGTAGTTTTCTGAATGTAGTGATATTGAGGACAGCAAAGAGTAAGTCTTTTGTGAATGGAAGATCTGAATGCCCAAAATGCAAACATCAATTAGCCTGGTTTGACAATATTCCCCTATTGTCATATTTTTTGCTTGGTAAGAAGTGTCGTTACTGCAAGGCCAGTATCTCGATTATTTACCCTGTGGTAGAGCTTTTGACTGGAGTTTTTTTTGTGTGGTGGTTTTTGATTGGGTTTGGGTTTTTTAAACTTGTTGGTAGTCCTTGGAATGTATTGCAGCCTATTTTTTGGCTGGTGATCGGTTTGAATTTTATTGTTATATTTGTAGGCGACTTGCTGTATATGACTATTCCGTTTGGGTTAAATATGGCATTGTTGGGTTTGGTAACTCTTTACCGAGTCGCACTGGTAGTGACAAACAACATGAGATTTGAGGACTTTTTGGTAGCCGTTTTGTCTGGTGTGTTTTTGGCTTTGTTTTTTACATTTACCAATAGGCTTACAAATAAGTTTAGAGGCGTAGATGGATTTGGGTGGGGTGATATCTACTTAGTTCCGTCGATTGGAATACTACTTGGTTGGCCAAAGATTTTGGTATCGATAGTTTTTTCTTTTGTTTTTGGTTCTATCATTGGTATTTTGTTGGTTGTGTTGGGGAAAAAGAAGAAAACGGACTACATACCGTTTGGACCATTTCTGATTTTGGGGGCTGTTTTTGGGTTACTGTATGGGTCAAGAATTTGGGAATGGTATTTATCTCTTTTGGTTTGACTTTTTTCTCTTACTGCGACAGAATGAAATAGATGAAAGTCAAAGGTTTTACAATGATTGAATTATTGGTGGTGGTAGCCTTGATTATGATTTTGGCCTCGGTTGGTTTAGGAGCGTATACGATTTCGACAACCAGATCATATGACACTCAGCGAAAAAGTGACTTGAACCAGATTTCTAAAGCCTTGGAGTCATTTAATAATGATATTGGTAGATATCCCCTATCTGACGCTAACGGAGCTATCCTTTGTTATCAAAAAGAAGCAGGAGTAGTGACTAATCCTACTTGTCCAGGAGCAAAGCTGACTATTAGATTAGAGGGTGTGGTGAATAGCTACATATCGATACCTGTAGACCCTGATCCTTCAAATACTTACATGTACGAGTCAGATGGGAATACATATTCTTTGTATGCAAGGTTACATAATAGTGAGGACAAGGATTTACTAAGAGACGAGAATGGGGTTGTTATTGCAGATCCGTATGGGGTCAGTTGTGGAGTTGATGTGTGTAATTATAAAATTACTGAAGTGGGATTAGCAAAAACAAATGAAGAATAAAGGTTTTACATTAATTGAGTTATTGGTTGCTATGGGTATAGTGGCTGTTCTTACTGGTATGGCCGCTTTTAACTTTAGTCAATCACGTATCAGAGCTAGAGATATACAACGAAAAAATGACTTGTCTCAATTACAGAAAGCACTAGAGCTTTATAGAAACGACAACAATGGTAATTATCCAGTTGCTTCTGGGTTTCAAGAGACTTTACTAACGGCTGGGTACAGTAAAGTTGAGTTTAACGACCCTCGAGATGGTGAGTGGTCAGATTACTATTACTCCCCTGAAGACGATCGAAAAACATATTATCTGATGACATGCTTGGAAAATACCACAGACCAAACGAAACAGACAGATACAACTATTTGTGGCAAATTTAAGAACCCGGCAACTTGTTCCTGTGGTGCCACTGCAGCAGATAGCAGTGGAGTTATGTATACTTTATCTCAGCCATGAAAAGTACAAAGAAAAATGTTTGGATGTTAGGTCGAGGTTTTACCCTTTTGGAATTATTGGTGGTGATTGGAATCATCGGAATAATAATGGCTTTGGCAACAGTTGCCTACTCAACAACCCAAAAAAGTGGTAGAAATTCAAGAAGAAAGCAGGATCTAATTTCCATACAAAACTCATTGGAGCAGTATTATGCCGCCAACACTTTTGTGTATCCAACCACAGACTGTACTTTGGCTAGCACTTATCTGAAAAGCTCTTGGCCAGTTGACCCCGGTGACTCTAGCTCTTACTTGGGGGTAAGTGCCTGCACAACCGACTCCTATTGTATTTGCGCCGTTATGGAGGGTACGGCCTTGGTGGGAAATTCGGCGGCTAGCTGTGACTATTCTGGGTCAAAGACTCATTATTGTATATCTAACTTGCAATGATAATGGCCAAGAAAAACCAGGGTTTTACTTTTGTAGAACTTTTGGTAGTAATAACTATCATTGGAGTTATTTTTGCCTCTGGTATCGTGGCTTTTACTTCTATCACAATTCGATCAAGAGATACCAGGAGGAGATCTGATCTTGAAGCTATTAGGCAGTCTTTGGAAATGTGTAGGTCGCTTTCTGGGGAGTACCCGTCAGCCATTTATGATGCAGGTGGAATAAGTTGTTCTGCATCTGGGCCAATTTTAATGAGTATTGTACCCACTGACCCAAAGCCGGGAACAAACTGCAATTCACAATACACATATGTTCGGTCAACGACAACGACATATACCTTAACTACCTGTCAAGAATCTGGTGGCACATATCAAGTGGCAAGTCCATAAGATGAAGGGTTTTACCTTAATTGAGTTGTTGATTACGATAACTATAGTGGTATTAGTTACAGGAACGGCTATAGCTGCCTACATAACTTTTAACGAGTCTAGGCAGCTTGATATTGATACACGATCTGTTTTGTCGCTTTTAAACAAAGTGCGCTCTAGGGCAATTTTTTTGGAGTACCCAGCTGACTGCACAGGCTTAACTAGTTTTGGTTTTGAATCTGCTGTTGGTACTTCTGGTTTATCGGACAGTGTTAGATTTTTTGCAAATTGCGCAGAAGGAGTAAGGGGCGAAGAAACAGCAAAAGTACTGGAGGCAGCGGTTTTTTCGACCGCTTTTTCGATGTCGTTCTTGCCTTCGAGTGGAGCGATTGCATCCTACGAAGACCAGACAATAACTATTTCGAGCACCAAAGGTGGACAAAAAAGTAAAAATATAATTGTAAGTTCGGTTATGAATAGCGTTAACAGAGTGGTTGATAACTAGAATGAGAAATAAAGGTCAAATGCTAATAGAAATTGTAATATCGGTTGGTATTTTGGCTTTGGTATTGATTGGTGTTTCTGACTTGATGACAAGGACACAAAGAGTAAGTACTTTTCAGGCCAAGAGAGATGAGGCGAATTCAATTGCAAAACAAATACTAAACGACTATCGACTACAAAGAGACAACGATCCGGATGGGTTTGCTGCAAGTGTAACAGGTATTAACCGGCAGACATGTGTCGAAGGTAAAGAATATTCATGTGTTGCTTTGGTGGAAAGCGTGAATGGTGACGTAGATGTAACTGTCACGGTTTCCTGGGTAGAAGGAGAGAATACTTTTTCAATTAACTTAAACCAAAAACTAAATGACTTGTAAAGCGAAATGGACAGGATACACCCTGATTGAAATGCTGGTTGCATTGAGTCTCATGGTGATTGTTTTACTTGGAGGGACTTTGCTATTTACACAAAATT
The DNA here is from genome assembly GCA_001776275.1 of Candidatus Collierbacteria bacterium RIFOXYD1_FULL_40_9. GTDB lineage: Bacteria > Patescibacteriota > Microgenomatia > UBA1400 > MFAQ01 > MFAQ01. Next base: position 21,888 of record MFAQ01000004.1, on the reverse strand, counting down.
TGCGGACTGGTGGTTTGACTGAAGTGGACCTTAGAGTAAACAGCTCGGCGCGGGCTATTTTTGACGAGTTGGAGCGGACGTTAAGATTTGGGGAGATAATTAGAGTTGGGGAAAGCAGAAGGGATGATTGTTTGAGTGCTGCTAGTAGCGGTGTATCTGGGTCGTCACTTGTAGTAGAAACTTTAAGTGGTGTGGAAACAGAGTACTCACTTAGTAATCAAAAAGTGGCTTCAGTCTCTGGTGATAACCCAGAGCCGTTTTATCTTGGTGGAGACGACGTTGCTGTTAACAGTTTGGATATAAAGTGGTTTTGTCAGTCAGGAATAAGTGATAAGATTAATTTGGAGATTTCTATTTCTAGTACTGTTTTGGGTACTGGGGTAACAATTACAAAGACCGTCTCCAGAGATATTTTATTGTTAAATGGATCGATTAACTAAGAAAGAAATGAGACATTCAGAACAAGTCCAACATGGCGGACAAGTTGCTTTGGTAATGGTTTTGATTATGACTGTTGTTAGTGCGGTAGTCGTTTCTGTGGCCGGTAGGGTGACAACCGAAACTAGAATTCAACAGCTAAGCAAGGACAGCTCAGAGGCTTTTTTGACAGCCCAGTCGGGATTGGAAGAGGCGGTTTCTCGTCAAGAATCCTTAAATACTACAGCTGTCGGGGAGGATAGGTCGTATAAGGTGACCCTAGAAAACATAGGGCAAGATGGATTACTGACTGACAGGGTGTCTGCTGGGTCCAGCATCGATATTGTTTTGAATGGATCAGCTTCGCTACAAGGTGTAAGGATCTATTGGAAATCGGTAACAAGTTCACCTTCTGCTTTGTTTGTAAGTAAGGTTATGGATAGTAGCATTGTTGATTTGGCTTACGATACAACTGGTGAGAATGGTTTTACCAGAGTAACCTCAGGAGGCACACTTAATGGTGTTGAGTTTACACATGTTACAAATCAAATAGACCTGGATGCTACAGTTCGAAGAATTAGGGTTTTTGTTTACGGTGGAGCTGCTATTTTGGGCTTTCAGCCTGTTGGAGACACTCTGCCTGTTCAGGTAGTTTCTTATAAATCTGAGGGTTCTGTGGGAACTGGTGCAGAGACAATTCGTTATGGCCTTAATTACGAAGAATCTAGAGATAAGAGAACTCCAGAAGTTTTTGATTACGCACTTTTTTCTTATGGATCAATTATTCAGTAATAATGGCAAAGATTTTAAGTATTGACATCGGTAACTCAAGCATTAAAGCATTGGTAGTTAAAGATGGAGTGGTTAAGAATGTTGCCTTTTTTCCAAATAGATTTGGAAAGTTGATTACCGTTATGTCAAATTCTGAGAGAATTCAATTAACTGATGATATAAAAAGTGCTTTAAGAGAAAATGGAATAGGTGAAACTGCGGTAGTTGCGAGTTTACCAGAGTCGCTTGTTTTTGCCAAAACAATGATTTTTCCACACATGTCGACACCTGAGTTATCGACGGCAATAAAGTGGGAGTTAGACCAATCAGTTCCCTTTCCCCCAAATGAAATAGAAAGTTCTTGGTCTGTTTTTGAAAATAATCAGTTTACAGGCGAGGACAAAATTGGTACATATGTGGTGGCAGTACCTAGCAAAGTTTCGGAGTTGTACCTACAGTTATTTGAGTTACTTGGTTTGGAGCCGATTCGCTTGGAGAATGAGCTACTGCCACTTTTGAGGGCGTTTTCTACTAGCCTTGAAGACGTTAGCCCGTCATTTGTTGTAGACATTGGTTATTCTGGTATAAAGATCGCGTTAGCTAATAAAGCCATGATTTTTGGTAATTATTATTTTTCTGTTGGTGGACAAGCAATGACAAACGTTATCGCTGATAATTTTGGTCTGAGTATGGATCAAGCCGAGCAGTACAAGCGAACTTATGGAATGATCGAGAGCCAGTTAGATGGAAAAATATATAGAGTTTTGAAACCTATTGTGGACAATTTGATTCTAGAAATCAGAAAAATGTCACTTACATTTAGAAATGAATATGGTGAAACAAGAATAAATAAATTGTTGCTTACTGGTGGTGGTTCGTATTTACAAGGTCTGGCGGGCTATCTTGGTAAATCTTTGGAGGGGGTAGAGGTTGCTACGGGTAATGTTTTTGAGGGACAGGATCTTGACCCGGAAACTTTGCAACTTGAGTCCTTGTTTTCGTTAGCATACGGATTATCTACTTAAAATGAAAGCTAGGGTAAATTTAGCTGGTCGAAGAAAGTATATAGCTAAGGCGAAAACGGTTGTAATCCAGAGTTTTTGGATTGTTTTTGGTCTTATGTTTATAACGTTTATGGCATTTACTGGTTTTGCCCTTTACAAAACCTACAGCCTTAGGACTCAGATTGAATCCGTAAACGAGAGATCGGTAATCATTTCGAATGAGATAAGGTCGAATAATGAAGTTGTTAATGAGTTTGTGCTTTCGAAAGGTATCTTGGACCAAGTCGAAAAGATTAACTCTGGTAAATTTGCTTACAAGCGATATATGGACGAAATTGTTTCGATTATGCCCTCTAGTGTAGTTCTTCGCAATGTTGATTTTCAAAATAAGGGGTGGGTGGCGGTTTCGGCATTTGTGCCTGATTTGACGACTGTAAGGGACTTGGAGAGCAGAATAACAGATAAGACAATTATTGATCAAACAGTTTTTTCCTCTATTTTCTCGGAGGGCTTAACCAGAGATAAGACTGGTGGCTATGTTATTAAGTTTCAGTTTGAGTTGAAAAAAAATGGTTGAGGCAAAAATAGTGGGTTACAAAAAGATTTTTGGTTTGATTTTACCCGATTGGATATCGGAAAAAATGTTAAGGGTTTTTGTGGTTGGTGTACTTTCGGTTTTGGCAATGCTTTTAATTGCTGTTTTTTATGTGAAACCAATGTTTGATGATATTGTTAAACTGGAGGCAAGCCTGAAGACAGAATCTAAGGCTTTGGCTGTGCTTGAGGAATCTAAGAGTGGTATTGATAAACTAAATGTGGAGTTAAATAATAGTGAAAAAGCAAAGATACTGGCTTCTATTCCGAATAGCTACTCCCCGGACAGGGCTATTTTTATTTTGCGAGAAATTGCTAACTTAACTGGTGTTTCGATTATTTCTTATAGTTTACCTTCTGGGGTTTTGCTGGACACCAACCAAGTTGAGTCTACTACCAAGCGAACCAACGATCTGGTAAATTTTACGTCTTATCCAATAAAAATTGTAGTCGCCGCTCCGGTGGATGTGTTACTTAAATTTATTAACAAAGTGGAGACTAGTTTGCCATACGGAATTGTTTCTGATCTTAATTTGCAGGAGGTGACTAAGCTGGCAAAGCAGGCTCAAAGCAAAAATGTCCAAATAGCTATGGAACTTAGATATTACCAAGTAAGTTTAGGTAGAATAAATCTAAACAAAATTGAGACCCTAACTGAAAAAAACTTGGAAACCGCTGATTTGTTGCAGGGTTTTGATCTGATTACTGTAGACGAAAAAAGTATTGAGGCAACTGGCACTGCTCTAATTTCTACGAGTTCGGCGGATATGTTTGGGTTTTAAGCCTCTTCTTGTCCGCTGTCGGCTGCTTTTACCGTACCATCTTGCTCCAGCAGGTCTACCATTGCTCTTGTGCCTTTTTGGATGGCGGCAATACGGATTATTTGGCGGATAGATTTGATAACCTTACCCTGTTTTCCAATGACTCTACCAATGTCCTCTGGATCAACTTGAATTAGATACTTGGTAAAAGCCCCGTCCTCGGACGGGCTCTCGGTAATAATGACGCTTTCTGGGTGGTTGACAATGTTACTAACAATGTACTCAATTAGTTGCTTCATTTGTTTTTATGAGATTTTTAATGGTATTCGTGGGTTGAGCACCCTTTTTGATCCATAATTGGTAATTGTTTTGATCCAAGACAATGTTATTGTTTTCGTCGTGAGGGTTATAGGAGCCTAGGGTGTCTATTACTTTTCCCGAGAGTTTGGATTTGTCCTCGGCAACGACAATACGGTAGTAGCGTTGGTGTTTTTTACCTGTAGGTTGTAGTTTGATTTTCAGCATGTGGCTATTATATCATTTTTTGAGTTTTGAAATGAGCTCAAGCGCCTGTTTGGCGGCGTTTTGTTCTGCCTGTTGCTTGTTTCGACCTTCTCCTACTGCTATAGGTCTTTTGTCCACAAGAACTTGTACCTGGAAAGTTTTACTATGATCTGGTCCTTCGGACTTGATTGTTTCATAGACTGGCGAGTTAAGGCCAAGAGATTGGACCATTTCCTGATATAGAGATTTGGGGTCTTTTAGCTGGTTCTCGCTGACATTGATATCAGCGTTTGGAAGTATGAAGTTATCAAAAAACTTTTGAGCAGCTTCAGGACCTCCATCTAAGTAAAGGGCACCAATGAGACTTTCGATGACATCTTCGAGAATGGAGGGGTTTTTTCTTCCGCCTCCAGCTTCCTCACCTTTACTCATGAGAATAAATTTGTCGAAACCATTGGCTTTAGACACACTGGAGAGTGACTCTGTTCTGACAAGTGAAGATCTGGCTGCAGTCAAAAAGCCCTCCATTTTGTCAGGGTATTTAAGATATAAAAAGACTGAGATCATTTTTTCTAAAATGGCATCCCCAAGGAATTCAAGTCGTTCGTAGCTCTCTTTTGGTTTTGGACTATTTAAACAGGAACGGTGCGTGAGAGCTGTGGCGAGCAACTGCTTGTTGTTGAAAGAGTACTTGAGGATAGATTCAATTTTTTGGACTTCAGTTGGTTTCATCGGTAGAAGTGGTTTGAGGAGGTGTTTCGTCGGCGACATTGCGGTTGGTGTGACCTATGGCGGCGGCCAAAGCGCCATTCACAAAACTGGAGCTGGTTTTACCTCCGTATCTTTTAGCAATTTCTACAGCCTCGTCTATTATGACTTTGGTAGGAGTCTGAAGTTTGAAAAGAAGCTCGTAAACGGCTTGTCTTAAAACTGCCAAGTCAACTTTGTTGATTTGAGAAATAGGCCACTCTGGAGCACATTTTTGGATGATTTCATCGATATGGGCGATGTTTGTGTTGATCTTGTCGACCCTAGAAGGTACTTCCTCTTGCTCTGTAAAACTACCAGCAAAAAGAGATTTAAAAACAGCGACGCGTTTGAGGTGGCGTGGGTCTAGGGCAGATTTCATTTTTTTATTTTGATTTACAGACTGGGCACAAAAAATGAGACTTTTTGAGGTTGCCACATTTTTTACAAGTCACAAACTGGCTTGTAGATAACTTGATTTGAGATCTGCGTTTACCTTGTCTTTGGGTAGATATTTTTCTTTTTGGTGTAGCTGCCATATCTGCTTATTTTAACAGTAATTGAGCTTGGTGGCAATGTTTTTTGCGTTGGTCTTGTTTTTGGCGATTAGTTTTTTGGCATAGCTTTTTGCCAGTAGATAGCTTTTTTTAGACCAAAAATACTTGAGTTTAGTTTGAAGAGCGCCGTGTTGTTTTTGGCCAAAAATTTCGCCTGACCCTCTTAAAATAAGATCTTTTTTGGCTAAAGTTAGGCCGGAGTTATATATTGTCATTAACTTTAATCGTTCTGTCTCTTCTTGGTCATCACTCGTGGGTATGAGAAAGCAAAAACTTTGATTTGTTCCCCTACCGACCCTACCTCTTAGCTGATGTAGTTGAGCTAGACCAAATCTTTCGGCTGAGTGAATAATCATGATACTTGCACTCGGCACATCTATACCAACTTCTATTAAAGAGGTAGAGATTAAAATAGCTTTGCTTGTATTGGCGAACGATGAGAGTATCTTGTTTTGTTCTTCTTGTTTTAGTTTTCCATGTATAACATATATGGGTAGATCAGTTGGAAAGATTTTTTTATACCGCAGATACAGGCTTTCTGTTGAGGTAGTAGTTTCGTTTGTGTGGATTGTAGGAGAGACAATAAAAACCTTGTTTCCTTCAAAGATTTTTTGGTTTAACCAAGACAGGCCTTTTTGATTAAAGTAGGTTTCATTTATTACATGTGTTTTAATGGGTAGTCTATTTTCTGGTTTGTATTTTATGGTACTAATTTTAATTTCACCGAGCAGCCCTTGGGCGACCGTTCTTGGTATTGGGGTTGCCGAAAGGTTGAAGATGTGAGGTATAGGATTTCTTTTTTGAAGAGATTCTCTTTGTTCAACTCCAAATTTGTGTTGTTCATCGATGGCGATAAATGAGAGCGGAAAAGCAAGGTTACTATTAAGGCTATTTATAAGTGAATGGGTGCCGATAAAAACTTTTGGTTTGCTACTTTCGAAGTTGAGTTTGTTTGTGGTAGTTACTAAACTAACATTGTCTGGGAAGAGCGAGTATTTTTTAAAAGAAGCCAGGTGCTGATTGGCCAGTATTTGAGTTGGTGCAAGTAAAACACAACTAAAACCAGCGTTAAGACTTTGGTTGGCGGCCAAAATGATGGTGGCCGTTTTACCAGAACCAGTATCTCCCTGAATAAGTCTGTGGGTATAGTGATCTTTTGAGAGATCTGACAGTAGGCTGTTTGTGACCTTAATTTGATCTGTTGTAAGTTGGAAAGGAAACTTAGCTAGACCGGATTCAAAGAGTATGGTGTTGGTTTGTATCTTTATGGATTTACCTAAATTTTGTAGCTCCAATAGATTTTTGAGACTAATTTTAAGATGTTCGTTAAAAGACAATCTTTTGTCTGCTTGTTTTTTTTGGTCTTTGGTACTGGGAAAGTGAATCTGATGATAGGCCTGGTGTACTGATAGCGCTTGAGCGTAGTCGACTATTGGTTCTAGAGGGTCGCTAATATCTGTGTTGCTTAGTATGTGGTTAATTTTTTGCCGAAGCCATCGTGAGTTGATCCCTTGAGTTTGAGGATAAACCGGAACCAGGCCAGTCGTGTTTAGTGTCAAAGAATCCCCTTCTTCGACTGTTGGTGAGATTAGACAGACCTTGTTTGCAAACTTGCTGGTTTTGCCAGCTATTGTGTAGGCAGTATCTTCTTTGATGAGTTTTTTTATATATGGGTTGTTGAACCAGATTAGTTTTATTTCCCCAGTGTCGTCTTTTGCTAATCCTTGCGTAAACAGTTTGCCTGTTTTGGTATAGAAGTATTTGAGGTTTTGGATCTTAGCCAGGAAAGAGACAGTCTTTTTTTCATCAACGATTTTATTGATTTTAACTTTTTGGGAATAGTCTAGATACCGATTAGGTAAGAGTCTTAATAAATCTAATATTTGGTAAATGCCTAGTTTGGCGAGTTTTTCTTTGGTACTCTCCCCTACCCCCTTGAGGTTGCTTATAGATTGCGTAAGTTCCAAATTCTTTAAACAAATAATGAGGCTATACTAGTTAGAACAAGTACTGCTGAGCCGATTATAATAAATAGTGTGTAGAGTTTTTTAGTTCTTTTTGTCATTTCGAATAAGAATATTATAAAATGATTCTTGCAATATA
>MFAQ01000004.1:6094-14391 GCA_001776275.1 Candidatus Collierbacteria bacterium RIFOXYD1_FULL_40_9 | reverse complement strand
ATTTTTGTATTTGCCTGGTATTCAAGAGGATTACCTGACCCAACTAAGGTGCAAAGAAAAACGGGTTACTCAACCGAAATTATGGACCGGACAGGTAAAGTTGTTCTATATGATGTGTATACAGATCAGGATAGAAAGTTTACGCCTCTTGGTGAAGTTTCTGACTATTTGAAGAAAGCGACTATATCAATTGAAGATAAAGATTTTTATAAACACAATGGCTTTGACCCGATGGCAGCACTGCGTATTGCCAAAAATGTGGTTACGAGACAAAGGCTTATTGGTGGCTCTACCCTAACACAGCAGTTGGTAAAAATGCTTTTACTTACTAACGAGCGGAAACTGTCTCGTAAAATTCGTGAATTTATGTTGGCAGTTCGCATTGAGAAAACGTTTAGTAAAGATGAAATTTTGCAAATGTATCTTAATGAGGCACCATATGGAGGGACAGCGGTTGGTGTCGCTTCGGCAGCGAAAGTTTATTTTGGCAAGGAACCTAGCGAGTTAAATTTAACTGAGTCAATATTACTTGCGGGTCTGCCTCAATCCCCTTCCAGATATTCGCCTTACGCAAGCAATAACAAAGCATATCTACCAAGAGCCAAAGAGGTGGCACGAAGAATGCGTGAAGATGGAATTATCACCAAAGAGATGGAAGAACAGGTAGGTAAAGAACTAGAAGTCATCCAGTTTAAAGGAGTTGCAAGCAATAGAATCAAGGCACCTCATTTTGTCATGTATATAAAACAACAACTAGAAGAAATGTATGGACCGTCTGTTTTAGAAACTGGAGGGTTGAAGGTGACTACTAGCTTGGACTGGGAGGTTCAACAAAAGGCCGAACTTTTTGTAAAAGAAGAGATAGATAAGGTTAGTAAGCAGTTAAATATTAGCAACGGGGCTTCTGTAGTCTTGGATGTAAATACTGGTCTGATCATTAGTATGGTTGGTTCCAAAGATTTTTTTGATAAATCTATTGACGGTGAAGTAAATGTAACAACTCGCTTGAGGCAGCCAGGGTCTTCTATTAAACCATTGGTTTTTGCTACCGCCTTTGGTAGAGGTTTTGGTCCAGCGTCGGTGATTGCCGACGTTGTAACTGAGTTTCCTGGTAAAGACGAGAAAACACCATATCAACCAAAGAATTATGACGGTAAGGAACATGGCTTACTTCATTTGCGTGACGCTCTGGCAAGCTCTATAAATATCCCCGCCGTCAAGCTAACAGCGCTTGTGGGAGTTGATAATATCCTAAGCCAAGGCTATAAAATGGGACTAAATTCTTTGGAACCAACCAAAGAAACACTATCTAGAGTTGGCCTGTCTCTGGCTTTAGGAGGTGGCGAAGTGAAACTATTGGAGCTTTCTAGTGCCTATGCCGCTTTCGCAAATGGCGGAACAAAAGTTACTCCGGTAACAATACTTAAAATCGAAGATGGTAGTGGGAAAAAGATTTTTGAGCACAAGAGTGTAACTGGCGAGAGAGTTCTAGATGAGCGAGTAGCTTTTTTAATAAATTCTGTTTTGTCTGATAATGGTGCACGCTTGCTCACCTTTGGTCCCAATTCCTATCTTAATATGGGTCCGAAGATAGCCGTAAAGACTGGGACAACAAATGATTTGCGAGATAACTGGACAGTGGGCTGGAACAGTAATTTTATTGTAGGAGTTTGGGTGGGAAATAATAATAACGACAAAATGAAGAATGTGGCCTCTGGTGTGTCTGGAGCTGCTCCAATATGGAGAAAACAAATTCAGGAAGTGACTAAACTTAAGGCAGATAATGGTTTCAAACAACCATCTGGAGTTTCGCAAGTGGAAGTAGATAAAATTTCTGGTTATCCTGTCCATGATGGTTTTGCTAGTTTTAAAGAGTGGGTAATTGATGGGACCTTGCCAACTGGAACTGACCCAATTCATACAAAAATTAAAACCTGTAAAAATGACCCGACGAAGTTAGCCGATAATGTTTCTGTATCGCAAGGTAATTTTGACACCAGAGAAGCAATAATAATAAAGGAGAGAGATCCGCTAACGAATAAAGATTTATGGCAAAAGGCTATTGATTTGTGGGTTAGCACCCAAACCGATCAAATTTATAAAATCCCTACTGAAACATGTGGTGCTAGTGCAGCCATAGATATTCAGATTGTTTCACCTGGCAATAAATCGAGAGTTGATGGGGACACCATCTCGGTTAAGTACACTGTTGCCTCTGCTAAGCCTCTTGTGGAGTCTAGGATATATATAGATGGGACACTAGAGCAAACCTTTGGAAGTGAGCCATCTGTTTCTCGCCAAGTAAAGGTGACAACGGGTGAGCATAGTCTAAAAATTGTAGCTAAGGATAATGAGGGCAAGGAAGAGTCAAAGACCCATGACTTTGCTGTGAATGTCGACTGGTCGGATCAAGAGGCCAGTCCGTCTAGTAGCAATTAAGAAAAGCTTTTAAGTATTTTTTGCTTAATTGTGGCAGTTTCTTCTTGAGTAATGTTTCTGGCTTGGGATATGAAATGGAGTCTAAAGGTGTGCTTGTTTTTGAAACTGTTGAGGTAATCAATTTTGTAAATAAGATCGCTAGTTTTTTTGATTGTTGAGTAAATCTCTCCTAGCGATAGGTCTGATTGTATATTGATATCTTCTAAGACTGCTGGGTAGATAGAAATTGGCTGGTAAGTTATTTTTGGTTTTATACAGTTTAACTGCTCCAGATTTAGTTCACAGATAAAAACTGGCTTGTCTAAGTTGAAGTTTGTAATTGTTTGGTGTTTTATTTCACCAATAAAACCCACATCTATATCGTTTATTACTATTTTGGCCGTGTTGACTTGATCAAAGTAAGCTGGCTGGCTTGTAGTTTCTTCGAGGCTGACATGACTACTTAAGTTTAAAAAACTAAAAAGCTTGTTAAGGTCGTCTTTTAGTTTTAGTAGGCCACTATTGTTACTTAAAACAAGGTGTGGAGTTTCGTTTATCTGGTTTTTATTTTCAACAAAATAAATATTCCCCATTTCGAAAAAAGAAAGACAAAGTTGAGAAAAACCAATGTTGTTTCTATGGTTTTGTATTGCATTAGGCACTAGACTGATGCGCATGTATTTTAGATCTTCTGAAAGGGCATTTTTAAGTTGCAGGTGGTCATCTATTTTTAAATCACAATCTATAATTTGTTTTTGGGAAATAAGTGAAACGTTTATTACTTCATTGTACGAAAGTGTACTTAAAATATTTCTAACTTTTCGCTCGAGGTTGAATATGGATCCATTGCTAACTCCTCCCGACTTTAGAACAGGAAAAACAGGTTTAATGTTGTGGTAACCATAAATTCTAGCTACTTCTTCGGCAAGATCTTCTTTGTTGTTGATGTCCTCGTGTCTAAATTCTGGGACTATAACAGACAATCCTCCTTCTGATTCTGTGGCAATAAAATCTAAGTTATTTAGAATTTGTTTGGTCTCGCTTGCGGAAAGTTTTTGGCCAATAAATTTTGAGAGCCAGTTTAGGTTTAGGTCAATTGTTTTTTGGGTTGTGGAAGTATTGTTAATGTCTAGAACAGACGAGGAAAGATGTCCTCCAGCAATTTCTGTAATTTTGTTTGCGATTAGGGTTAGGACCGAAGGTGCCAGATTTGGGTCTGGGCTTTTTTCAAAAATTTGAGCGGCTATGGTTCTTTTTTGGTGAAAAAGTGAGGTGTTTCTTATTTTTTGGGGATCGTACACAGGAACAATGAGTAAGATGTTTTTGGTGTGGCTGTCGACTTGGGCAAATTGTCCACCCATAACTCCGCAAAGGTCAACAATGTTTTTGTTGTCATCTTCGATAATGAGGTCGCCATTTTGAAGCTCTATTTTTGTATTGTCTAAAAGTTTCATTGATTCCCCTAGTTTGGCTTCTCGGAGAGTTAGTTGCTGAAGACTGAGTTTGTCCTTATCAAAAACATGTGAAGGCATTCCATAAAGGAGAGTGGCAACATTGGTAAGGTCGACCAGGTTATTTATGGGTCTTTGGCCGACCTGTTTAAGGAGTTCTTGGGTTTCTTGGTCGGATTCAGTGATATTGACATTGTCAACAGATACAGACAAAAACCTTTTGGCAAAATTTTTGTTATCAATTTTGAGACTAATTCTTTGTGTTTGGTGGTTAATGAGTGGCTTGGTCTTGTAGGGGTTATTTATGAGCTGACTTTTTATACCTTTTTGATTAAGAATAGTGTTAGCTTCTCTGGCGATACCAAAAGCAGAGGCGCAGTCGACTCTGTTGGTGATTACCTCAATTTCTAGGAGGTTATCATCTATCAATTTATGAACACGGTCCACGGTAGGACCGGACTCACAGAGTGATGTGGTGATAGTTGCCAAATTTGCATCTGTCTGGAGAAATTTGCGTAATATTTTTTCGGTGATGAGAATATCCATTTTTATTTAAACTGGCCAAGAAATCTAATATCGTCTGTGAACAGGTTGCGAAGGTCTGCTATTTTTAGACCGGATCGCATGAGTAAAACTCTCTCCACTCCCCAACCAAAAGCAAAGCCGGAATAAATGTCTGGGTCCAGGTCACCATTTTTGAGTACGTTTCTATGAACCATTCCAGCGCCACCCAACTCCAACCAGCCAGATTTGCACATCTTACATGGGACGCTATCTATGACACCGGTACCACTACAGAGGTCGCAGCTGATATCAATTTCAAAACTGGGTTCGGTAAATTGAAAATGATGAGGTCTTAACCGAGTTTTTCTTCCAACACCAAAGTAATTTTCGGCAAAATAGTTAGTGATGGAAATAAGGTTGGCTATGGAAATATCTATATCAACCACCAAACCTTCGAACTGGTGAAACATGGGGTTGTGGGAGGTATCGGCTTGTCTTCGATAGGTTTTACCTATATTGATCATTCTAATGGGAGGTTTTTGGTTTTCCATTTCATGTAGCTGACCGTTACTGGTGTGAGCTGTTAAAACAAAATCATTTGTTAGATAAAAAGTTTCTTGGTCGTCTCTCGCGGGGTGGCCTTTGGGAATATTTAGGCCTTCGGCGTAATACCAATCGGTGTCAATTTCGGGGTAGCGACGGCGTGCAAAACCAATTTTGGCAAAGATATCCTCTATTTCTTCTATCGTTCTTGAAATGAGGTGGGTCGATCCCGTTAAGTCATCTTTTAGTGGGAGCGTAAGGTCGATTTTTGGTGAGTGATAGCTTAGTTTATTGCGCCTTTCTTCTAGGTGTGCGCTAACTCTTTGTTTTAACTGATTTACATCCTTGCCTAACTCTGGGTTTCCTTTTGGTGGATAGATTTTTAGGAAATTGTTTATAAAACCCTGTCTGCCTAAATATTTTATTTCGATATTGTTTAGGTCGTCAAAAGTGGTAGCGGATTTTAAATCTACTTCAAACTGGTTTGCAATTTTTTCTAATTCTTCTTGATAAGCTGGCATTGACTTTATTAAAACACAAACTCCCCATTCCAGGGAGTTTTTAAATTAATCTAAAAACCCACTTTTACTTTTTAAAACTAAATTGAGCAACTGCTTTAAAAGCTTCTGGAAGTTTGACTGCTAGTTCAGAAATGATCTTGCGATCAAGAGTAATATTTTTATCTTTCAAGGCCTTGATGAAGCGGGAATATTTTGGAGAGTCGACTAGCTCACTGAGTGCGGCATTGATACGTGTTATCCAGGTAACTCTCATTTGCTGCTTGCGTTCTTTGCGGCCATTGTAGGCATATTGACCAGCATGGATGACGGCTTCGTTAGCCACCTTGAAGAGTCTGTTTCTGGTCATTCGAAAACCCTTGGCGAGTTTGAAGACTTTTTTGTGTCCTTTACGGCGGACTGTACCTGTTTTTACTCTTGGCATAGACTTTTTGGTTTAAAGATGAAGCATTTGTTTAATTTTGGTTGCAATTTTACCAGTCACTTCTTGGTAATGTCGATAGCGACGAATAAGTTTTTTGCTTTTCTTGCGACGCAGGTGGCGCATATATGGGTTGCGCCTTAGAACTTTACCAGTACCGGTAATCTTGAAACGCTTCATGACAATTTTTCTGGTTTTTTGCTTCTGTTTGGTCATTTGTGTTTATTATTTTTTGGGTTTTATTTGGGCAATTAGAAGTTTACCCATAAATTTTGGAGCTTCAACAACCGTAGAACTTTCAGATAGTTTCTCTATAGCTGTGGCTATGAGTTTTTCTCCGATTTCCTTTTTAGTTATTTCTCTTCCCTGGAATTTTACCACTAGTTTAACTCTATCGCCACTTTTTAAAAACTTTTCGGCTTGTTTAACCTTAGTCATGAGGTCGTTTTCAGCCATAAAGGGGCGCAGTCGAATACCTTTGGTTTCTTGGCCACCTCGAGAACTACCTGACTTTTCGCGCTTGTCCTCTTGGTATTTAAATTTTTGGAAGTCGATGATTTTGATAATTGGAGGTACAGCTTTGTCGGTGACTTCGACCAAATCAAGCCCAAGGTTTTGGGCTCGTTCGAGGGCGTCTTTGACCATCATTATGCCGAGCTGTTGACCTAGTTCGTCAATGACTCTGGCTTCTGGATAGCGAATGTTTTGGTTGATTTTGTAGTATTTACTCAATTTGGGTATGAATGATATAGCAGTATTTTACAACACTTTAGGCTCGAATGGGCACTAAATACAAAAAACTCCCCATAAAGAGAGTCTTTTGTAAATGGTGGGCCCGACTGGACTCGAACCAGTGACCTCTGCAATGTCAATGCAGCGCGCTAGCCAGCTGCGCCACGAGCCCGTGTGGATATTTTATCAAACTAAATGGTGGTAATCTAGCCTACAGAAGTAGCAATAACTCTTTCGTTGCTTTGGGTATAAGAGCTACCTTTTGATTTGGCCATAGAAACGTAGTGGCCCTTCTTTTTACTGCGACTGGCGAAGACCTCTAGCCAGGTGTTTGCGCTATTGGCACTTTTTTGAAGCAGTCTAATCTGTTTGTAGATGTGGTCCAAGAAACTTTCCTCGTGAATTGAGGGGTTGGGGGAGACGGTTTCTATAGCCCTGTCTATGTTTTTGTTTAAAATTTTTAGGGATACGGCTAGTTGTTTTAGTTGGAGCCTAATATTTTCTATCTTTTGTTCTTTTTCTTTGTCTTTTGCTGAGTATACTTTTACAAACTCTTGCTGCCTTGCTTGGTGAAAAAGTTCGATTCGGCGTTGTTCAATCTCCTTTTTGGCCTGAAATTCTTTAAACGGGTTGGAGTTTCTGTTTTCTGGGCCATTGTTATTTGTTGGCTGACCAGATCGAGAGGCACGAAGACTCTCCAAAAAACTTTGGATCTTACTATTTTGATTACTGTTATTGTTTGGACCCATTTCTAAGTCCTTATTTTACTACGCTGTCAAGTCTTTGAGGAAATCAATTGTTTTTCGGCGAAGAAGGATGGACTTGATTTGATCTAGCTGATTGGATTTAGCGTTTGCAAGTTGAGACAGACTCTGGATTTCTTCAGCGCTAATTTTTAGATCTTCCTCTTTGGCAATAGCTAGAAGAATTAGGTCTAATTTTATGGACTCTAGAGCACTTTTTTCATAATCCATTTGAACTTCCTCTTTGGTTTTTTTGATGGACTCAAAGTATTTTTCTAGAGTTATGTTTAGGGATTTGGCTTGTTCTTCGAGTCTCACCAATGCATGGTTGACCTCTTCTTCGACAAGTAGAGGTGAGATATCTATTTTGATATTTTTTAAGAGAATTTCGTAAACATTTTCAATTTTTTTGTCTTTGATTTTGGCTTTTTTTATCTCTTCTTTGTACTTGCCTAATTTGAATTCCGGGTATAGCGGAAAGTTCATTATTAGAAGTATCTCACCCTCCTTGCTAGTCTCTAGTTTTTCTAGTACTGGTCTTCCAAGTGTTTTGTACGTCTTTTCTTTTAGGGTTTCTGTAACAGCCTCGTTTAAAATATGGCTAATAATGTGATTGTTGAGCTTTTCTGGGTCTAAGTTGTTTTGGGCAATATTTTTGGGAGCCTTGCCTTGACGAAAGCCTTTGACGGTAATATTTTTAATCATTTCATCAACGACTTCTTCTTTGACATGATCAATTCTGTTAACTGGAACCAATACTTCGATTTTAGCCGTGCTGTTCTTAATTTCTTTTTCGATTATTTTCATGTTTTTTGTTTTTATTTTTCTTTGACGAATTAGACAAAATAATATTTTCGCCACAAGAGCGAAAACTTTATTTTTGTGCCGAGGAGAGGACTTGAACCTCCATGGGTTGCCCCGCTAGCTCCTAAAGCTAATGCGTCTACCATTTCGCCACCTCGGCATG
>MFAQ01000004.1:5797-6065 GCA_001776275.1 Candidatus Collierbacteria bacterium RIFOXYD1_FULL_40_9 | reverse complement strand
GGAGGAGTATAGGTTTTCATTACTTCCATTGGTTCTCTGGTGTGGTCCCCTTTTAGGAAAATGGTGACAAATTGAGGGGCAATTCTTCTTAAAGCCTCTTCGAAACTATCAAAACGAGTGACCTTGTCGCCATATATGCCCCAGCCCCAGCAGTTGTGGGAGTCAGGAGGAATGCGCTTGCAAAGATTGGATTCTTGTTGGGCTATGGCTACCATCCAGCGATAGTCAAAGTCGTACTGATCTGACAGATCAACGATTAATTGGGCCA
>MFAQ01000004.1:5208-5774 GCA_001776275.1 Candidatus Collierbacteria bacterium RIFOXYD1_FULL_40_9 | reverse complement strand
TTTGCCAAATATTGGCGGACTATTTCTGGCCTGGCATCATCTATTTTTATAGAGGTTTTCATTTGTTGATCAAAGCTGGGTAGGGCAGCAAAAACGGGTTCACTATCGGTTTGGTCGCCTAAGACAACTCCGCTTGTACTAGGCGAAACAAAAATGTTTTTTTGATTCTGGTTGAGGCTTAATAGATCGCTATTATTTTGACGAGCTAATATGAGCAGACTACAAAAAATCAAACTTAAGAAAAAGAGGCGCTTAAACATTTACAATTTAATCGTGGCAGATACAGGTGTTTTTGTCAAATTTTGTGCGCCTGGAGGGACTCGAACCCCCGACACCTTGTTCCGAAGACAAGTGCTCTAATCCAACTGAGCTACAGGCGCCTATCTAAATTATATAGCTTTTGGGGGTCTTAGATGCCCCTAAATTGGCTTGCACAATAGGTTTTGTGGGTCAGCTGGGACTCCATTTCGTTCAAACTCTGCTGAGTTTGCCTCAATGCCTGCCTCAGTGCCGTCGCACTTCCGGCTTTCTCGTCCCTAAATTTATGAATAATTAATATCTTGCCA
>MFAQ01000004.1:1239-5154 GCA_001776275.1 Candidatus Collierbacteria bacterium RIFOXYD1_FULL_40_9 | reverse complement strand
TAGCTTAAGAGGCTACTGCTCTACCGACTGAGCTACTGACCCAACTTTCTTATTCTACTCTATCCTGTGCCTGTCGCATAGACATTTGCTATAATATGGGTCGTAAGTACTATAAAAATTGAAGGAGTAAAAAGTGAAGCTTGATCAGAAGACACTGGAAAGAATCGTTTTGGGAATTGTTGGTGCATTTGCATTATTACTGTTAGTTTTACGACCTGTTCTTGGAGATATTGTTTTTTCCTTGGCAATGGTAGTTGTGTTGGTTGTGTTACCATTTTGGAGTGACTCACTTATTCGATTCAGATTCATTCCCTGGCTTGACTCTTTGAATGAAAACAAAGATGAGACCTTAAAACCCAGATACGAGAGACAAACTGAGGACTTTTCCTTGTGGATTAGGGTAACGATTTGGGCTTTCCTGGGTTTACTGCTTGCTTGGATTTGGTCATATGCTGTGCCGGCACTTTTTGGTTTACCGCTTTGGCTTGGGCGTTTGGCTGGAGCAATCGGTTGGAAGTCTGTTCATGCGAGCGATGGAGTTTGGCAGTATGGATGGATGATTACTTTCGTTGCTTGTTATTTGGTTGATTTTTTTGCTGGGCTTTTGTTTTTATCAAGTAGCTTTGCTGATAGATTCAAGTACCCCGAGAAATAGCAAAATATGGCTCCCTTATCGGGGAGCCATTTTATATATAGGATGATATAATCTTGGTAATACTTTTATAATTTAAGGAGTTTGCATGAGTCAACCTAAAGTGTATGTTGATTATCCTGACAGCTTTCGTGTTATTGATGTTTTAAATGCACATGCAGTGGAAATGGGCTTTAAGTTGATTGATCTTGCAACCATGAAGCCAATTGAAGGCCAACTTATTAATTTGGTCGAACTCGGTATTACATTTTTGCAGCCAAAGATTGTTGCCCCCATGGGGTTTCGAGTTAGCGATGGCTTACTAAAAAGGGAGTATGCGACTCAGGCTGTATTAAAAATTGCGGATCTTCAGCCTTCGTCAGATTCCAAGGTCCAAGAAGTTGCCTGGGAGTTATTTATTGAAGATGCTGACAATTTGAACCTGTTTCTGCCAATTGCAGATCTGTTGTCTGTTGAGTTTGGTAAGACGATTGTAATTAATTTGTTTAGTAAAGACGATGATTCTGCACACATGGAGCCAGAACCCGTTGATGAACGTTTTCCGAATGGGTCATGGGTCTGCAGAGTTGTACCTAAATTAAATAAGGAGAAAGAATGAGGCCGACTCAGATGGAGCTACAAAAATGGATCGTTTGGTTAATGATCGCAATTGGTGTTGCACTGATGATAGTGCTTAGAAGTTTTGGGAATCTTGTGCTGTCGATCTTTTTTGGATTGGTAATTGTAATCTTGCCGTTTTGGTTAGATTCACTTGTGAGGTTCAAATTTATTCCCTTTTTGGACTCATTAAACAAGCCAGAGTCGAGATATGATGAAGATTTTCCGCTATGGTTAAGGGTCGCGATTTGGGCCTTCGTCGGCATTACATCTGCCGCCATTTGGACCGTTCTTGTTCCACTCATTTTTGCACTACCCTTGTGGATAGGATCTATTTCTAGATACTTGTTTGGTCTTGAGAGATTGGGTTGGAGATACTGGCAGTGGGGTTGGATGATTGCGTTTTTGATTCAGTATCTAATTAATTTCTTTGCTGGTTACATGTTAAATAACTACGAACATTCACTGGAAGACAGGTTTGAGTATCCATAGTGTGTCTTTGCAAAAAAAATACGACCCCCGATATCGGGGGTCGTTCTCATGCAAAATATTACGCAGCGGTGTTGGGTTCGGCGAAGTTGATGTAGAGCAGGTCGTCGTCGTGGAGGCAGTAGGTGTTGCCGGTTTTTTCGTCTTTGAAAAGGAATCCGTCATCATACTGACTGCGACCGAGATAAATTAGCCTGGTCTTCTTCTGAAGTTCGATTTGATTTTGCAGGCTGCAGACTGCGTCAGAGTAATTGCAGACCATAACATCTTCAACGGTCTCATACGAGTTGCCTTCAATAAGGTCACTAAGTTCCATTTTTACTCCTTCAAATATGGGTTTTTACAAGAACAGACATATTATCTTATATATAGTGCCTGGTGTCAAATGCTATGGGTTGGTGGTACATTCGCCAAAGTCAGATCAGGTACAAAAAAAGCGACAGATTTCTCTGTCGCTTGGGTAAAAAATAAAGTTACGGACCAGGAGTGGCTTCGGGGGTGGCAGAAGTGCCAGCGCCAGTGTTGCCGAAATCTTCAGTGGGAATAACGATCAGGGTGGGTGAAAAGTCGTTTGCTTCGCCATTTGTTTCATAACACACACTGTAGTCGATGTTGTTTACGCATGTACCGCCAGCTTCCTGGCAGATAGCAACAGTATCCTGAATCGCGAGCACGCATTGAGCAGCTTCGACCCCATACAAATATTCGGCTTGCTTAAGGCGCTGTTCATCCAGATAGCTACTGTTGATGGTTTTTAGCTTCTCTGTATCGAGTTCAACTGATTCGATACTAAAGCGAACATCTGCACAGTGGAAAGTTCCATTTTCACCGCGATTATTCTCGTCGAGCCAGAAAGAATCGCCAGATCCGCAAAAGATGTCGATGTCGCTGTGTCCATGGGTTCTGCGGATAAATTCTTTGAAGTATTGAGGCATCAACTTTTCGATTTCTTCGTTGCGCTTGGTGTTGTCAATAATGTCATCGTCCAATTGAGCAACTGCCATTTTAATTGCAAAGCTAAATGCGGGAAGGAATTTTTCAGACAACATGCCGTTCCACCCAACAGATGAGAAGTTGGCATCATCTGAGACATTTTCGTTTTCGTTCCAACACTTGTATTTTTGACAGATTTCCCAGAAGACCACCATGGGTTCATACCCTTGGTTGAGCGTCCAGTTGGCTTCGCCTGTTACAAGTACAGGTGTACGAGTGGAGGTACTTGCGGAGATTGGACTGTGGAAATCGCCAATTTGCTCTTTGTTTTCACCTTCACCGCGGTATTTTGTGCCATCGTTGATAACGTAGTTTCTACTGTTGCAGGGCACGGTTCGGAAATCATAGAATGAAGTATCGTCATAGACTTCTTCACCCGGATAAACAATGCCATTGTCTTCTTTGATCTCAGAACTGTAGGTCCCGTCACCCACAAGATAACCGCAGAACGCGGTAGTAGTTGTGGCAGAAGGGGCACACCCACCAATAACGGCGGTCAGTACTACGAAGGCAATAAACACTTTCCAAAAGTTATTTTTCTTGATAATCACTTTTTTTCTCCTTGTTTAGTTTTGAAAGTCCCGAACGTGTATATTATAACGTATTTGGGACTTTTTATTATCTTAGTTTTCTAAGTACCCAATGGTTGATACCATGGCAGAATCAGAGTCTATAATCGAGGTCAGTAACTCTTCCACGCTAGGATCG
This sequence comes from Candidatus Collierbacteria bacterium RIFOXYD1_FULL_40_9, assembly GCA_001776275.1. GTDB lineage: Bacteria > Patescibacteriota > Microgenomatia > UBA1400 > MFAQ01 > MFAQ01. Next base: position 1,715 of record MFAQ01000004.1, on the reverse strand, counting down.
TTATCTTGCATTTTTTGGAAGAGGTTGTCGTAGTTTAACAGTATTGTTCTGATTCTCTCGTAGAGATCTGGAGACAAAGGTCTTCTGCCGCCCTCATGGCGAATGAATGAGCCAACTTGTCTGTTCATGTTTGCCAGAAGAACTGGAAATTTTTCCTCTACATATCCGAGGTAATCGGAATGTCTAAGAATTTCGAGGAAGCCGAAGGCTAACTCACAAGCGTGAACCAGATCTTTTCTGACTTTGTTATCTTTGATACCTTCGACTTTGGTACTTAGGGCGAAAATTGTTTGCTCGATTATGTCGTGTTTTTCTTTTCTTTCTCGCTTTTTTTCTTGTTGTTTTAAGGTGTCAGATGCTCTTTTCACATTGAACAAAATTACAACTATGATTAGCAAGGCGACACTAAGACAAACAGCTCTAAATGGTCCAGGAATATCATCTACCGTTGGGAGTTCGATTGGTTGCATGGTTGG
>MFAQ01000004.1:0-1174 GCA_001776275.1 Candidatus Collierbacteria bacterium RIFOXYD1_FULL_40_9 | reverse complement strand
GGTGGACGTTTTGTGAATATGTGATTAAAGTGCCTGCAGGGTCACCAGTAACGTCATCTGCTCGTTCCATAAGATCAAAGGCAACACCTTCAGGGAGCAGAAGACTGTAGCCAAATACCACCTCTCCGACAGATAGGCCGATGGTTTTTGTGTTATTAATGCCAATAGAAATTTCTTTGGCGATTGTAAACATATCGGTTCCAACAAGCGCTTCAGGTGGGAGCATTATGAGAACGACATTGTCTTGTGGTCTTAGTACTTGATTCAGAGTGTTAACGGTGTCGAAGTTGGTTCCAGGTGTACCTGGATGAACATAGACATTGGACGACTGTAAGCCGGCAACTGCCGCGGCTACATAATCCACTTCTTGGGCTTTTGTGCTCACCTTGGGGACAAGGACACTAAAGAGCAAGAGAGTGAGGAATAAAAAAGCGAATCGAAATTTCATTCTTTCTCCTTTGGTTTTTATAGTTTGGAAAAGTTCTTATACAAACGTATATTTTACCATTTATAGGCCCCATGTCAATCCTATGGGGCATAAAAATAAGTTCAAAGGTATAAGAAATAAGCTAAAAGTATGGTATTTATTTAGGTATGTACTAGTAACGATGGACAATTGTGTCAAAAAAAAGCCCCCGCGCATGTTGCGTGGGGGCGAAGGGTGGATAGACTACTAGGCGTTGGCGATGCGGCGCTGCTGTTCGTTCAGCTTTGCGTCCATTTCGGTGACCAAGTTGACCATCAGGTCGAAATTCTTGTCGGTGTTCTGCTTGGCGCTGATCTGGGTGTCAACAAAGATGATGACAGCGTCCCAAACGGTGCTGATGTCGGTCAAGGTCTGGGTTGTGAGCTCATTGAGTGCTTCAACAGAGCTACCAAGGTTGACGGCGGCGTCGCGGTAGGCTTCGCGGACGTTTTGGGCAGATTCGCTGACGCGCATGGTGGTGATGAATTCTACGATCGTGTTGAGGGTAGCACCGAGTACAGCCATCAGGTTGGAGCGGGAGAATTCAACATCAGCCTGGACAGCAGCGATCGACCCGAGACCTTTGACAAGAATGCCGTAGAAAGTCTGAAGGTTGAGAGCCAAGGCTTTGAGGTCGATGAGGCGCTTGCGCATGATGCTCAAGAGGTCCTTTTGGAGGCTGATCTTGGTAATTCTGGGGCCTTTTTG
>MFAQ01000003.1:4586-18448 GCA_001776275.1 Candidatus Collierbacteria bacterium RIFOXYD1_FULL_40_9 | reverse complement strand
ATCGCGACTCTCTTGAGCCTAGTCAGGTGACCGTTTTGGAACGGTGTGAAAATGTTGCGGGGCCGAGGCTCCGCCCCCCGGTTAAGCAGGATTATGAGCCCTGCAAGATACTTACCTTCCCCCCGCAAATGGGGTCGGCTTTATTGTAGCATTTGTTGGAGCGTATGACAATTGAGAAGGAGGTTTGTTAGAATATAAGGGTAGGCAGGGTAGCTCAAATGGTTAGAGCGGAGGATTCATAAACCTCAGGTAGTGGGTTCGATACCCACCCCTGCTACTATGATGGAAAAGAAGAGAATATTAACTGGAGATAGACCGACAGGAAAACTACATATTGGGCATTTGATGGGTTCGCTGCTTAATCGAGTAAAGTTGCAAGACGAATATGAGCAGTTTGTGCTAGTGGCTAACGTGCAGGCTCTAACGGATAATTTTGATAACCCCGGTAAAGTGAGGGAGAGTATTTATGAACTGTTGTGTGACTATTATGCTGTAGGAATAGATTTTGAGAAGACGACAGTCTTTATTCAAAGCGAAGTAAAACAAATACATGAGATATTTGTCTATTTGTCTAATTTTGTAACCATTCAGCAAATTGGTCATAACCCGACCATTAAGACTGAATTGGCACAAAAGGGCATGGAGCAATCTACTCCACTTGGATTTTTTATGTACCCAGTCCACCAAGTGGCCGACATTTTGTCTGTAAATGCAGACTTGGTTCCGGTTGGCAAGGATCAACTGCCAATGATTGAATCTACTAGGGACTTGGCACGAAAATTTAATACAACATATGATGTTGAGGTGTTGCATGAACCAGAAGCGCTGGTAGGTGTGGAGAAAAATGTACCTGGTATAGATGGTAACGAAAAAATGGGCAAGAGTTTAAATAACGCAATTTACCTAGCAGATGACGAGAAAATATTAAGAGAAAAGGTTTTTAAAGTTTATACGGATCCAAATAGAATTAGGGCGACTGACCCTGGAACAGTTGAGGGGAATATTGCCTTTGCTTATCATGATTTGTTTAACTCTAACAGAGAAGAGGTTCTTAGTCTGAAGGAAAAATATAGAAAGGGAACTGTGGGTGACGTGGAGGTTAAAGAGAAATTGTTTATAGCTATGAATTCTGTTTTAGCTCCTATAAGAGAGAAAAGGATGGAGGCCGAGAAGATCAAAGAAGAGTTGATGAGTAAAGCTTTGGAAGGAAGCAAGAAAGTAAGTAATGAGGCCGAAAAGATAGTAAACAAAATGAAGTCGGCAATGAAAATTAACTTTTACGAAAAATGAAGGATCTGATTAATTATGAGGACTTTGTTAAATTAGAGATTCGGGCTGGTTTGATTATGGAAGCTTTGGCCCCTGAATGGAGTGAAAAACTAATTAAATATGTAATTGATTTTGGAGAAGAGGTAGGGAAAAGGACGTTGTTTTCTGGTATTAGGGCTTGGTATAAACCTGAGGAGCTGGTGGGCAAAAAAGTTCCTGTTATTTTGAACATGACACCTAAAAAGATGGGAAAGGAATACTCGGAGGGGATGGTGCTGATGGTAGATGGCAAAGAAAAGCCGGTGATGATTTTTTTGGACGATGAGGTGGAAATTGGTTCTGTTGTGAGGTAGGTGTATTTTTTAGGATAAAATAAGACGAATATGCAAGCAAAAAAAATGGAATTTAAAATAAATATTAACTTTAGACGGTTGCTGATTTGGTTGTTTATTTTGTTTATGTTTTTGCCGAGCTTGGTTAAATTTTTCTTGGATGGATCTGGACTGGTTAAAAATATTAGTTTGTCCGAAGTTATCTCTGAAGTTAAAAGCGGAAAAGTAGAAAGAATACAAATAAGAGGCAATGACATATTGGTTTACTACCCAAAAGACAGTAACGGTACTGAGGTGATGGCAATCTCGCGAAAAGAAGAGGGCTCTAGTTTTGTGGACCAATTACAGAAGGCTGGAATTGATGAAAGTAAAGTAAAGATTGAAGCGGTTTCTCAGGACTTTGGTAGAGCTTTTTGGGATGTAATATCTTTGATATTACCCATAGTTGGTTTTGGACTGCTGATGATGTTTATGATGAGAAAACAAGGTGGTGGGGTTGATATGTTTGGAATTGGAAAAAGTAAGGCCAAGTTGTTTGCTAAGGGCAAGCAAAATATCAAGTTTTCTGATGTTGCTGGCGTTGACGAAGCCAAGAAGGAGCTTGAAGAAGTTGTAGACTTCTTAAAAAATTCTAAAAAGTATATTGATGTGGGAGCTAGAACTCCAAAAGGAGTACTGCTCACTGGTCCTGCTGGTGTGGGCAAAACTCTACTTGCAAGAGCTGTAGCGGGTGAAGCAGGTGTACCATTTTTCTCTATGGCTGGGTCTGAGTTTATGGAAATGTTGGTCGGGGTTGGGGCAAGTAGGGTTAGGGACTTGTTTGAAACAGCAAAGAAGGCAGCTCCTTCGATTATTTTTATTGATGAAATGGATGCAATAGGAAGAACAAGAGGTGCAAGTGGCGGTATGGGCGGACACGATGAGAGAGAACAGACTTTGAACCAAATATTGGTGGAGATGGATGGTTTTTCGAAGAATGAAAATGTAATTGTAATGGCTGCAACAAACAGGCCGGACGTTTTAGACCCTGCCTTGGTTCGCCCAGGTAGATTTGATAGAAGAGTGACTTTGGACTTACCGGATATAAAGGGTCGAAAAGAAATTTTGGAAATACATAAAAAAGGTAAACCTTTCGTTAAAGGTCTTAATTGGGACAAAGTGGCTCAAAGTACGGTAGGGTTTTCGGGAGCTGACTTGGAAAACATGTTGAACGAGTCGGCAATACTGGCAGCTAGACACAACAGAAAAGAGATAGAGATGAAAGATATTTTTGAGGCAAGCTTAAAGGTAAAAATGGGTCCAGAGAGAAAGCGACTGTCTTCTGATCTAGAGAAAAAGATGACTGCATATCACGAAATGGGTCATGCTTTGGTTGGTCACATGCTTTCTGGGACTGATCCAATACATAGAGTGAGTATTGTTTCGCGAGGTATGGCACTTGGCTTTACTATGAGTAGACCAAAGACTGATAAGTATCAGCAAACAGAGAGTGAACTTAAACACGAGATGGCAATGATGCTTGGAGGAAGGGCTGCTGAGAAAATAATATTCAATGAGTTGACTGCTGGAGCAAGTAACGACATTGAGAGAGCCACAAGAATTGCACGAAGAATGGTAATTGACTTTGGGATGAGCAAGTTGGGACCGGTGTCACTTTCGCAAACAGTAGAGAGTAATGCTTGGGGTTATAGCTATGGTGAGACGGGAAAAATATCTGAATTGACGCAGACAAAAGTAGATGAGGAGGTAAAGGACAAAATAGATAGTGCCTACACTTTGGCAGAGAAAATACTTAAAAAACACAGGAGGTTATTAGATAAGCTTTCAGAAAAGTTAGTTGAGATTGAGACAATAGAACAGGAAGAATTCGAAGAAATAGTTGTTTTAGAAAAAGGGTCTTTTGAATAAATGAAAAAATTGGTATTAATTGACGGAAACTCTCTTCTTTATAGAGCATTTCATGCCTATCCGCCCTTTACAACCCCTAAAGGAGAGTTGGTCGGTGCTGTATATGGGTTCACAACATTGTTACTTTCAGTTATTGAAAAATTATCACCAACACATGTTGTTGTCGCTTGGGATGTTAAAGGACCAACTTTTAGGAAAAAAGAATTTGATGATTACAAAGCTCATAGAGCACCAATGGACGAGTCCTTGGTAAGTCAGATAGACAGAACAAAAGAAATTGTTGAGGCTTTTAATATTCCACAGTTTGGGATAGAAGGCTATGAGGCTGATGACATTATTGGGACTCTGTCAAGGGTGGCGATAAATGACAAGGAAGAGGAGCAGATCATAATTGTGACAGGAGACAGAGATGCCTTACAGCTTATTGAGGGGAAAAAAGTTGTGGTGTATTTGCCAATTCAAAATAAATATTCTCAGTCGGTAGTTTTTGATGAAGATAAAGTTATGGAAGTTTATGGTATGAGCCCAAAGCAGATAATTGACTTAAAAGGACTAATGGGGGACGCCTCTGATAACATCCCAGGTGTAAAAGGTGTTGGTAAGGTTACGGCGACAAAGCTGATAAAAGAGTTTGGGAGTATAGAGAACATTTATAGGCAGATTGATGATAAAAATATAGCACCGAGAACTAAAAAATTACTTGAAGAAGACAAGGAAATGGCTATCAAAAGTCGATTCTTGACAGAAATACAAAAGGAAGTGCCTATGGATTTTGACTGGGAAAAATGCTTGATGTCTGACTATGATAAAAACAAGGTAATAAAACTGTTTGAGGAATTAAATTTTAAAAGTTTGATAAACAAATTACCAGAAGTAGGTAATGAGAAAGAAATTATCGATATTTTTATATGAAAGTTGCTTTAGTTCATGATTATATAAAAGAGTTTGGAGGGGCCGAGCGGGTTTTGCGACAGCTTGCAAATATATATCCAGACGCACCTATATATACTTCGTTTGTTAAACCTAACTCTATTTGTGCAAAAGAGTTTAGCGATAGAAAAATTATAGAGAGCAGGTGGGGTTTTTTGCTTAAGTATTTTAATTTGTATAGTCCGTTGCGATTTCTAGCCCCCTTGGTTTGGTGGAGTTTGGACCTTAGAAATTATGACCTGGTGATAACTTCATGTTCGTCTTTTTTTGCGAGGGGCTTTAGAGTGCGTGAAGATACAAAGGTGATTGCTTATTGCCATACTCCTCCCAGATTCTTGTATGGCTACGAAACCAGTATTAATTTGCAAAAATTTTGGATTGTTAGAGTTTATGCAGTGATAGTCAATCATTTTTTGCGTTTGTTTGATACTTGGAGCGCAAGACGAGTTGATTACTGGATAGCAAACTCAGAGAATGTAAAAAAAAGGGTTTGGAAATTTTATAGACGAGAAGCAGTGGTGGTTTATCCACCAGTTAGAGTGGAAGAAATAATGGAAAAGTCTACTAATTTGAAAAAAGAGGACTATTTTTTGATTGTGTCTCGCTTGGTAGGGGCTAAGGGAATTGTGGAAGCGGCTGAGGCACTAAAAAAACTGGGGTATAGATTAAAGATCTCAGGTGAGTCTGTGGGATTTTCGGTTGTTAAAAAGCAGCTTAAGAAAATAAAAGGAGTTGAGCTTTTGGGAAGAGTAAGTGATGAGTTGTTACCAGAGCTTTATGCAAAAGCAAAAGGGTTTATTGCTTTGGCACGAGAAGAAGATTTTGGCGTAACACCAGTTGAAGCAATGGCTTCTGGAACTCCTGTAATAGCCTTTAATGGTGGGGGTTTTAGGGAATCGGTGGTTGACGGAGAAACTGGAATACTGGTTACCGATACTGACGAAAAAACTTTAGAATTGGCAATTGCAAAGTTGGTTGGAAAGCGGTGGAAAAAAGAAACTTTACAAGCGAGAGCCTTGATGTTTTCAGAGAAGAGGTTTGTGGTAGAAATTAAAAAAGTGATTAGTAAATTTGTTAAAGAATGTGCCAGAATTGCCAGAAGTTGAGACAATTGCAAGACAGTTGAATGAGGTGTTGGTAGGGAAAATTGTGAGTCAGATGACGGTTTATAGGGAGAAAATTTTTTCGGGTGATAAAGATGTATTAATCGGTAAAAAAATTACTAAAGTTAGTCGGAGGGCAAAAGTGGTAGGAGTTGAGTTTGAGGGTTTCGAGGACGTTGTTCAAATTCACCTAAAGATGACAGGACAATTAATTTTCGTAGAGAAAACTAAAAAAACTCAAGAGCTCAAAACTGACAAAACTCAAGTGTTTGAGAAGAGAGTTGCTGGTGGTCATCCGAGTGTTGATTGGACAAACGATTTACCAAGTAAACACACTAGAGTAGAGATTATTTTCGATGACGACTCTGTGCTGTTTTTTAACGATATGAGGGCATTTGGTTGGGTAAAGATAACTAATAGAGAAGAGCGAGAAAAGCAAGCCAGTAGTTTACCACCAGATGTAATAGATGAGAGTTTTACCTTGGACTATTTTGCTCAAGTATTAAAAAAATCCAAAAAACCAATAAAGCTGGTATTGCTGGATCAGCAATTAATGGGTGGCATAGGAAATATATACGCGAATGACGCGTTGAATATGGCAAAAATATTGCCAACTAGAAAGGCGTGTGATCTGAATGTATCAGAAGCGAGAAAACTATATAAGGCTGTCCGATATGTAATTGAGTTAGGAATTAAGTGTGGTGGGGCCAGCGCGGCTAACTATGTGGATACGAAAGGTCTTGGGGGGACATATCAGAATCACTTTTTAACATACAAGCGAGATGGGGAACCATGTAATAACTGCGGCGAGAAAATTTTAAAAGTTAAACTTGGTGGTAGAGGGACTTTTTATTGTCCAAATTGTCAAGTATAAAAAAAGAATGTCAGTAAAAGATGTTGTCGATTTAAAAAATAGGTTTGGTGTTTTTAGCTTTTTTGTGCAACCTCTTTTTGTAAAAATAGCTGAGCACACGGCAAGCAAGCGAGTGCAATTGATTAAAAAATATCTACAAGGGAAGAAAGTCTTGGATATTGGTCTTGGATCCGGGTCTACTTCTGCGCTGTTGACTATTGAGGGTTATAAAACACAAGGAATTGATGTGGTGAATGCGAGCTTGTACCCCAAGTTACAACCGATAATTTACAACGGAAAGGATCTGCCTTTTTCAGATAAAATGTTCGACACTGGATTGCTTATATGTGTTCTTCATCACTGTGGAAAAAATCAGCTTTCCGTTTTGATGGAAGCGATGAGGGTTTGTAAAAGATTGATAATTGTCGAAGATACCTTTAGGAATAAGTTGGAGAGATTTTTTGTGGCCGTCCGCGACAGTGTTGGGAACTTTGAGTTTTACCATCATCGTTATAGAACTGTTGACGAGTGGCAAAATCAATTTAAGACTTTAGGCTGGAAGATTGTTTACGGGCAAAGTTGGTCTAATATTTCGGTCTTTGGTATGTATGGAAGGCAAACAATCTTTGTAATTGAGAAAAAAAGATAGGAGTTTGGTGCTGTATACTTTAGGCGTGGGAATAAAGAGACTTAAACTAACCGACTTTAGAAACTACGAGGAAAAAGAAATTGAGTTTGGTAATGGAGTAAATGTGGTTTTTGGTGAAAATGCAATAGGTAAGACAAATCTTTTGGAGGCGGTATATATGATCAGTTTGGGGGATAGTTTTAGGGCTCGCAGGACTGAGGAGATGGTCAGATTTGGGTGTGAGCTTGGAAAGGTGAAAGCAGATTTGATGTCTGGCGAAGAAGACAAGCAGGAGATTGAGGTGATTGTAAACGGTGGGCTGGTGATGGGTAAAGTAGTGAACAAAAGGAAGTATTTGATTAATGGTGTGTCTCGCAGAAAAAGTGATTTGCTTGGATTGCTTCCGGTAGTTATTTTTAGACCAGAAGATGTGGAGCTGGTTAGTGGTTCGGCAGATATTAGGCGGAAGTTTATGGACAAGCTTCTTATCCAAGCAGATAAGGTATATGAAAACAGTATCACTACCTACGAGCAAGCATTAAGAAGGAGAAATAAAATATTGGATGCGATAAGAGATGGGTCTGCGAACAGACATGCTCTTACTTTTTGGGATGGACTGCTGATAAAACACGGAAACATAGTAAGCGCCAAGAGGCAAGACTTACTCAAGTACATAAATGAACTGTTTGGTAAGAGTGAGTTGTTTAAAAAAGTGAAGCTGAGCTATGAGATGAGCCCGATTAGTGAAACTAGACTGGCTCAATATAAAGATGCTGAGGTGGCAGTGGGTTATACCTTGGTTGGTCCTCATAAAGATGAGGTCTTGGTGACAGAGAATGAAAGAAACTTGTCTACATTTGGTTCGAGAGGAGAACAAAGAATGGCGGTTCTGGCGATGAAAATGGGGGAAATATATTTTTTGGAAGAGATGGGAAAGAAGAAGGCTCTCCTTTTATTGGATGATATTTTTTCGGAGCTAGATATGGTTCACAAAAGAGAGGTGCTTAGGGTAACAGAAGGTAGACAGGTGATTGTGACAACTGCAGATGAAGATGATGCCGCTATGTTTAAAAAAGCAAGGAGAATAGACCTCGTTTAGGGTTTGTCGAGATAATTTTCGATTAGTTTTACGTCATCTATATCTTTTTGGCGATCTTTCATTTTTTTGATCATCAAGATTTTTTCTAACTTTACATATCTGTTTCCATCGATAATGTCAGCATATTTGATATCATCTTCGATGGTGCCGTATTTGGGATCTGTGAACCAAGATCCACTCCCTAGAACCTGAATATTCCCAATAAAAATAGATTCAAAGTTATCCTCTTTGGTTGTTTTGTATTTTTTTGAGAGCTTGTGCCATATTTTTGGGGTAACAATAATATCTAGATCTCCAATATCTCTTAGATCTCTAATGCCAATTGGACCAGAGGAAGTTATAGCTACTTGGTCTTTTGGAATTTTTAGAGCGCTGAGTTCTTCGAGAAGTTGGCTGATTTTCATTACTATTTGGTGATTTTTTTGCTGATTTTACCAAGCTGGTAGGAAACGATTACGGTGACTATGGTTATTACTAGTGCATAAATAAAGAGCGAGATAACGCCAGAACCGGCGGCAAACTTGGGTTTAATGTAAATGTTGACGTATTCGGTAATAGCTTCGTTCCAAGCAAGAGCTGCAACTAATCCAAGAGAAGTTGTAATGAGGGTAAAAGTTTGGGCTGCTACTTTTTGGTGAATTGGTTTTTTGGCTGGTTTCGATTTCATACATAGTATTGTACTAATTTTTATAGATTCCCGCCTGCGCGGGAATGACAGATTGGGATGGATTGCCACGGTTCGAATACGAAACGCGCAATGACGGGAGTAGAATATATATGAAATGAAGATAGAGAAATTTGAGGAAAAATGGTTTTTGGAATCAAAAACCTTTAAGGATACTAGGAGCAAGTTTTCTGGTGGGCAAGTAGTGATAATTGGAGGCAGTAGTTTATTTCACGGCGCTCCTATTATGTCGCTTAAGGCATGTAGTCGAATTGTGGGAATGGTATATTTTGTGAGCCCTAAAGATGACAAGGAGGCGGTGGATAAAATAAAAGCACAGGTTCAATCTTTTGTTTGGGTTCCCGAAGATGATGTCGACGGTTATATAGAAAAGTCTGAAGCAGTACTAATTGGTCCGGGGATGATGCGAAGTCATGTTAAAGAGCACGGTTTTGTCTGCGACGATGAGGGTCAAAAAACAAGAGAATTAACGATTGGATTATTTAAAAAATTTCCAAATAAAAAATGGATAGTAGACGGTGGTGCTTTGCAGGTGATTAGACCAGATGAGTTGCCGAAGGGGGCGATAGTGACACCTAATACTAAAGAGCTTGAGATGGTCTTTGGTGTTAGTCAGCCTAGTGATGTGAATGAAAGAGCAAAAGTCATTTATGATATTGCACAAAAATATGAAATTGTGGTTTTAACAAAGGATGAAACATCTTTAGTTAGTGATGGTGTAAGAGTAGTGGCAATTGACGGTGGTAGTGATGGGCTGGTAAAGGGAGGGGTAGGAGATGTGACAGCGGGCCTTGCTTTGGGATTTTTGGCAAAAGATTCACCGCTTGATTCTTGTGCTTTTGCTTCGTATTTAGTAAAAATGGCAGGAAGAAAATTGATGGATGAGCGAAGTTTGATGTTTAGTGCTCAGGATTTGGCAGAAGAGATTCCTCTTGTTTATGGAAGTGTTATGAAAAGATTGTGATTTACCGCATTTAAAGCGATAATAAATTGTGTTTTTGCCAAAATATTCGATTACAAATAAGACTCTAAGTAACATAGTTAAGATTGAGCTAGATTTGTTCTATTTAAAATCTGTAGAGGTTCCAGTTGAGTGGACAAAAAGACTAAAAACAGAATCATTAGTAAAGAGAATTTTTGGCGGAACAAGGCTTTTGGGTTTATCAATAGATTTAGAGAGTGTGAGTAAAATTGTTACAGATGAGCCAGATAGAGATGAAAAGACAGCGGAGGTTGCCAGTCGACTAGGTCTTATCATTAAAGAGAGAGACTTGCAAATTGTTTTGAACCTTATTAATACATGTAAGTTAGTTGACCAGATATCTTATATTTCTAATAGATTTGCTCAAGAGAAAGTTCTGTTTAAGGAAATGTTGCAGATAAACAAGCTAATTGGAGAAAGAATGGTGCCATCTAGCCAGGTGGGGGTACTTAGAAGTGGTTTGATAAGTGGAGAGACTTTTGTAACTCATGCATTGGCGAATGAGTTACCTTATCAACTAGAAGAGTTTATGTTGTGGTTTGAAAACAGTGGAATAGACCAGATTCATCCAATGGTGAAGTTTGCTGTTTGTATGGCAGAGTTGATGAGGATTGCACCATTTGAAAACTATAACGAGATTACAGCACTTTTTTTTGGTTATGCCTTTTTGGGTTCTTTTGGCTATGAAACTAAGTGGGTTCTGTTAGAAGAAGAGATATATAGATCTAAAGAAAAACTGAGAGAAGCTTTTGTTTCTTATGAACAGAGTGGTTGGGAGTTGACTGTGATTATTGAGTATTTTGTAGGTATTTTGCAATTATCCACAAGCAAAGCAAGAGTGAGAGCGTTGAACATTGAGGGGGTTTCGGTTAAGTATAGAAGTGGCGGTGGTAGGGCGGTAGCTTTGTCGGAGAGACAACTTGCGATTATGGAAGAAATCACGACAAGAAATGAAATGACTATTAAGCAAATTAGAGAGATTTTGCCACTAGTGTCAGATGACACTATTTTGCGAGATATTAAAGATTTGGTTAATAAGAAAATGGTGAGGAAGAGGGGAAAGACGAAAGGGGCTGTCTATGTTTTGGGGAAGGTGAAGAGTTTTGGTTAAAAAACAGTTTAAATTTAATCACACACATTGTGGCCGACCGAAAGATTTCCCCAGCGGGAAAATTTTCTTGTTTGCGGTGCCTAGACCCCGCCTGTGGCGGGGACCATGCTCTACGCACCTTGCAAAATATCGTCACAATATGTGTGATCTGATTTTTGTTTTTTTTAGTCCGGGGTTGCTATACTAGCAATATGTTATTTAGAGAATTTGCAGAGTATTTGGAACGACTGGAAAAAATAAGTTCTCGGTTAGAGATAGCCGAAGTCTTGGCTGAGTTGATTGAGAAGATGGGCTTGGGAGAAACTGCGATGGGTGTTTATCTGACCCAGGGTTTACTTGGTCCTGTCTATGACAACAGAGAGTTTAGTATGGCAGGAAAGATGGTGGTAAGAGCTATCGCGATGGCCTCTGGGGAGAGTGTAGAAGTTGTGGAAAAGAAATATAAAGAGTTGGGGGATCTTGGAGCGTTAGTGGTTTCCTATAGAGAAAGTGGGACAGGTAAAAATTTAAGCCTAGGTGATGTTTTTGTGGCGCTTAAAGAAGTTGCTTACTTTGAGGGTACGGGTAGCCAAGATCTTAAAGTGAATAAGTTATCCGAGCTAATATCGACAACCTCCAGTTTGGAAGGAAAATTTATTGTGCGAATGGTAATGGGAAAGTTGAGACTTGGTTTTTCGGAGAAAACTATTTTCGACGCTTTGTCTAAAATTGGTAATGGAGACAAGTCTTTGCGAAAAGAACTGGATAGAGTTTATCAACTATATCCTGACAGCGGTGAAATAGTGAAGGTTTTTAAAAGTGAGGGAGTGTCCGGTTTGCGAAGAATCACAGTTAAGGTTGGGGTTCCAATTGTTTCTGCTCTTTGCCAAAGGTTGAACACTTATGAGGAGATAGTAAAAAATATGTCTGAGGTGGCCATTGAGCCAAAATATGACGGCACTAGAGTGCAAATCCACTTTCGTAGGATATCAGATATCAGATCTCAGTCTTCAGATAGCTGGACTGTTAAATCGTTTACGAGAAATTTGGAGGAGAGTAGCGCAATGTTCCCCGAACTAAAGAAAATGGGTGAGTTTGTAAAGTCTGGAGAGATAATTTTGGACTGTGAAGCTGTAGGTTATGATGTAAAGACAGGTAGAATATTGAGCTTTCAGGAGACAATAACACGAAAGAGGAAACACGGAGTAGAAGAGGCTGCTGCTAGTGTACCGCTTAGATTTTTTTGTTTTGATGTTTTGTTTTGTAACGGAGAGAACCTACTTAGTAGACCTTACTTTGAGAGAAGGAAAATTTTGGGTGAGCAGGTTTTGGAAAACAAGGTTTTGGTTGTTGATGAATCTATTAAAACCACTGAGCCTGTTGAACTAGAAGAAATTCACACAAGATTTTTGGAAGATGGATATGAGGGAGCTGTGATGAAGAAATGGGACGGAGAATATCTACCTGGTAGGCAAGGTTGGAATTGGGTAAAGATTAAAGAAGCAGAGGGTACTAGTGGAAAGCTGGCTGACACCTTTGATTTGGCGGTTTTGGGTTATTATTTTGGTAAAGGGAAAAGATCTGGTTTTGGTATTGGAGCTTTTTTGGTTGGAACTAAAAAGGGTGAATCTTGGGTGAGTTTGGCAAAAATAGGGACAGGCCTTACAGATGAAGAGTTTGTGGAATTAAAAAAGAAGTTAGATAAATTTAAACTGACATCTAAGTCGAATAAGGTTGTGGTGGAGGATATTCTAAAGCCAGATGTTTGGACTGAGCCAAATGTGGTAGTGGAAATTGCAGCTGACGAGATAACGAAGAGTCCATCCCACTCTGGTGGTGTCGCCTTGAGATTCCCGAGATTGGTAAAGTTTAGAGACGATAAGGGTGTTAACGGGATTACAACCTGGGAGGAAGTACTAGAAATAGGTAAACTGTCTGGAAATGTGTTTTAATTAATTTATGCTTTTGGATTTGCTGTTTGGTTTGTTTTTAATTATCTTGTTGGTTTTGTTTTCTGGTATTGCTGTTGATGTCTTTGAAAAAATTTCTCACGAGATTAAGGTTAACAAATTGTTACTAGCGACGTTTTTGGTGAGTTTTTCTACTTCTTTACCGGAGTTTTCGGTAGGAATTGTTTCAGCTTTGAGAGGTGAGCCTCAAATTGCTTTGGGTAACTTAATTGGGGCAAATTTGGCAAATTTAAGTTTTATAGTTGGGGGTGCAGCTGTGGTCGCTGGGGTAATTCCTGTAATAGGAGACTACCTTAAAAAAGACTTGTGGATGGCTTTGGGAATGGCAATGCTTCCATTTGTGTTAATGAGTGATGGGTTATTATCTAGAATTGACGGTGGCTTGCTAATTTTTGCTTATTTCTTTTATGCAAAAAATATGCTGATGGTTTCTGATCATATAAAGAACTCAAAACTTAGTAAGCACAAGAAGACTCATTGGAAAATAAAAGGTGGTTTGTCTTGGGTTTTGCATCTGTTTTTATTGCTCTTGTCTCTTGGTTTGATGGTGATCACCTCAAATTATCTTATTGAGCTGGTTTTAAAGGTTTCTGGTGGTCTTGGGGTTAATGCGTATTGGGTTGGTTTGCTTATTTTGGCTTTTGGAACAACAATGCCAGAGTTGGTTTTGACTCTGGCTGCTTCGTACAAAAAAGACAACTCGCTTTTGCTTGGTAACATTTTGGGGAGTGTAATTGTGAACTCTACTTTTATCTTAGGTGTCATAGCTATGATTGCGCCGGTAGTTTTTGATTCTTCGGTACAAAAGGGAGTGTCTGGAATATTTATGATTGTGATTTTGGGGCTTTTTTGGTTGTTTACAAGGTCTAAGAGAAAGCTGGAGAGATGGGAGGGCCTAACGCTAATTGGGGTTTACTTGATGTTTGTAGGCTTGCAGTTTTTGGTGGTTTAGAAACTTTCGATTTTCTTTAAAAGGTTGGTTATGGTTTTGGCAAATTTGCTTTTTTGCTTTT
>MFAQ01000003.1:0-4574 GCA_001776275.1 Candidatus Collierbacteria bacterium RIFOXYD1_FULL_40_9 | reverse complement strand
ATAAGTTTCCACCTATCATGGGGTAAAGATCTTGTGCTAGTTTGTTTTTGTAGTCTTTTCCTAGTAAGTTGCTTAGACCTAGGGCGGTGGTGTTCTTCATTAGTTTTAGGATTCCGAATTTTCTGAAGCGTCGAAATGAGAATTGGTAAGTTGGATCCTTTACAATTTGCCAGTTGAGATTTTCTCTTAAGACACTTTCGGCAAATTCTCTTCCTTCGGCATAGTTGACAGACTCGTCGAAACCTCCGACTTTTTGAAACGATTTTTTACTAATTGCTATTAGAGACTCGAGCATCATTGGGTTGGATAGGGATTTTTGGAGTTCTAGAGCTAAATTCATGCCGATAGCAATAGTGTCGTTTGATCTATTTGCCTTATCTGGCTTAAACCAGGGAGTGATGAGGTCGGCATTTAGTAGTTCGATTTTATATTTGATTCCAACCAAGAAAAATTCAGGCAGTCTATTGTCAGCGTCTGAAAAAATGAGGTATTTTCCGCTTGCCTTTTTGGACCCTAGATTTCGTTGTGTGCAAACATGGCGAACATTTGAGCTGACCACTTCTAAACTTGGGAGTTTGTCAGAAAATGACTTGGCAATTTTGACAGTTTTGTCTTCTGATTTACCATCGACAACAATAACTTCGAAGTCTCTTAGTGTTTGATTTGATAGGTCTGATAAGAGCAAGGAGAGATATTTTTCTTCGTTTAAAGCGGGGATAATAATGGAGAAAAATGGTTTTTTGGTCATGGGCTGTTAGAATTATAGTATATAAATTAGCCTCTTAAATGAAAATTGTAGTTGGTCTAGGAAACATTGGTGATAAATATAGACGAACCCGTCATAACGTTGGTTTTAGAATTGTGGAGAAGTTGGCTGGTGGTGAGTCATTTAGGGAAGACAAATCACAAGAAGCGTATATTTGTAGAAAAGGCAGCGTGTTGCTAGTTAAGCCAACTACTTTTATGAATGATTCCGGCAGAGCAGTAAGGAAAATAATGGATTTTTATAAAATTAATGCTGAAGATTTGATCTTAGTTCATGATGACTTGGACATAGAGCTTGGGGACTACAAAATTCAAAAAGGAAAGGGCCCTAAGGTTCACAATGGAGTCAGCTCTGTTGAAAGTACGGTTCAAACAAACGATTTTTGGAGACTCCGAATTGGGGTTGATGGTAGGGCGCAAAACCGCTTTGACGAGAGTGGAGCCGATTATGTACTATCTAATTTTTCGACTGATGAAGAAGATGCCTTGGAGGATGTGATTGAGGAGAGCTGTGATGAATTACTTGTAACTTTGGGCTTGTAAGTTGAAGAGGTCGAAGTAGCGTGACTTATTTTTCATTAATTTTTTATGGTCACCTTCTTCAATTAGTTGTCCGTTTTCGATGACCAGTATTTTATCTGCTTTTCTCACTGTGCTAAAACGATGTGAGACGAGAAAAATCATTTTGTCTTTGTCTAACTTCATAACCGAATCAAAGATTTTTTCTTCGGATTCTGGATCAACGTTACTGGTTGGTTCATCGAGAATAATAATATGTGAATCTTTGTAGAGAGTTCTAGAAAGTGCTATTCTTTGCCATTGGCCCTTGCTAGGTTCTATACCATGTGCAAATTCTTTGTCCAAGGGATTATTGTACTTTTGGGGCAATTTTTCGATAAAGTTATGCATGTCAGTGTGTTTGGCGGCCATTTTGATATCTTTCATTTTTAATTTTTTGCTTACATCACCGAAGTGAATGTTGTCTTTTGCGGAAAATGGGTATTGAGCAAAATCTTGAAAAAGGGCGGAAATTGACCGACGATAAGAGGCAAGATCATAGTCGTAGATGTCCTTTCCATCAAGTATTATTTGTCCCTTTTGAGGTTTATAGAAACGACAAATTAATTTTATTAAAGTAGTTTTGCCGGCACCGTTTTCTCCGACTATGGCAGTGTTTTCGGTTGGACTAATGTAAAAAGAAATATTTTTTATGTTCCAGTCAGTGGCGCTTTGATACTTGAACCAGACATTTTTGAAAACGAGACCCTTGTCAATTTTTGAGCTGACAATTGCGCCAGATGATTCTTCATTTGTAAGGTTTGTAAAGTTTTCGTAGTCATTTAT
The DNA here is from genome assembly GCA_001776275.1 of Candidatus Collierbacteria bacterium RIFOXYD1_FULL_40_9. Taxonomy (GTDB): domain Bacteria; phylum Patescibacteriota; class Microgenomatia; order UBA1400; family MFAQ01; genus MFAQ01. Next base: position 2,465 of record MFAQ01000003.1, on the reverse strand, counting down.
AAAGGTGAAGTTTTGATAGAGGTCACTAGTTTCTCTAATTAATCTACTTACGTAGTTAATAAAGCGAGTTATTGAGGAGTTGGTTGCTTGTGCCGTACCTAGTGACATTATCTTTGTCATAGCTAAGTAGAAGAGGTATAGCTTGGTTCCGTTTTCAAAAAGAATAAGTGGAGCAGAATATAGACGTTGAAGTTTGCTGAACTTGAGACGGTGTTTTTCGGTTTCTTTGAAATATTGAATAGTTAGTTTGAGACGACGATTTAGTAATAGATCGACATGGTTTAGAATTTTGTTTTCGTATAAATAACGACCTTTGTTGGCGAAATCATCTAGTGCACCCCAGACTCTCCACACGGGTGAGTATTTGTTTCTGATTGCTCTCCAAGCGTTTGTTCTTTTTATACCAAAGTTTATTCTTGGCAGGGCAAACAATATTGCTGGAATCATAACTAGAAAGTTGAAACTAAAAATAAGAACGGATGAGCTAACTAAGCCAAAAAAAATGGTGGGAAAGGTGCTTAGGGGGGTAGTTATTGCCCAAACAGCATTACCAGAGGCCTCTTGTACTTTTTGGAATGTATTTCTTACTTCTGGGTTTTCTGCTTGGGAAACTGGAAGTGAATTTATTTTACGACTTAGATTGATGTTGATAGTTTCTTTCATTAATCCAGATAGAGTGTTTGAGTAAACATCCGCAAAGTCAGTGATAAGCTGCTGGATTTGATTAATTATGATAGTGATTGCGGTTAGGAAAAAGATAGTTTTAAGTGGTTCTAGATAGTCTGAAGTGCTAATACCCCTGATGATGTTATCTGTTATATTTTTGGTAATTAAAAGCTCTGGATAAACAAGTAGACCTTCTATGGCGCCGACAATAGTAATAAAAAAAAAGTACTTCTTGTTTGTTTGCCAGGCAAGTTTGACTGTGGAACGGTAGGTTTTAAGGAATTTTTTAAAATTTACTAGATTGAGGCTTTTGATTTTCATAAAACAACATATTTATTATAAAGAAGTAAGAAGTAAAATATAATCAGGAGAATATATGGACAACGGCTTTACAAAAATAGTTAAAGTGTTTGATGGGTATGACTTTGATGAAGATAAACAAAAAAGAATAAGTAGAGAATTTCAAGACTACGCTTATAGACTCGCCGTGGCGCTAGACGATACCGCACATACACCTATATATATGCGAATGGCAAAAAATACAGCTAGAGAGATTCTCGAGAAGGCGAAAAGTTTTGTGATGGACTCAAATGCTAGAAATAAGGCAAGATTGTTTATGTGGAAAGTAAGACAGATAAAAGAAGAAATAAAAAATCTAGAACAAAAATAAGATAAGACTTTGATATTATTAATTGATGAATGTTAGATTGGTAGCGGGTGATTTTAAACTTGCGGTTTGGTCGCAGCTAGTCTTTGTTTGCATGATGTTGTTTTTTGTCTTTTTGGGCGATGCTATTATGAGCGATTGGGTTCCTGCTTATATTCAAAAGTCGGTAGGGAGCCCTTTGTTGATGGGGCTAATATTGGCATTCTCTTCAATAGTGGGTTTTTTGGCTGACTTGGTTTTACCTCAGTTTTTGAAGAAGGTTGTGGTTGCAAAAATGATGCTGTTTGCGATTGTAGCTAGTTTAATCTTTGGGTTAACAATGTTGACATCGGTTTATTTGCCGATTTTGGCTGTGTTTTTGACAGGGATGGCTGTTTGGGGAATGTATTATGAATTTTTGGGTTTTGGTGGCCAAGCTTTTGTCTCTTCGACGGTATCGGCCCATTTTAGAGCTGGAGCTTGGTCAATACTGGGAGCTTTTAGAGGACTTGCTTATTTTTTGGGTCCGATCTTAGGTAGTAGTGTGGCCTTGAAATATGGTGATAGTCAAGCTGTGTTAATGGCTATGTTTTTTATCTTTGTTGGTTTGCTTATTTGGCTAGTGAAAGGAAGAATTAAAAAAGATTATTCATTGGACATGGGAAATGAGTTGATTGTTTCTAGTGTGTTTATTGAGTTTAAACATTGGCTGGTTTTATTAAAAAGCGTTTGGCCAATAGTAACAATAGGTCTGTTACTAGGGTTGTTAGACGCTACTTTTTGGACAACTGGGACAGTGCTTTCGGATAACTTGGCAGAGAAAAGTTTTTGGGGTGGGATGTTTTTGCCGTTTTACGAGTTGCCAATGATATTTATGGGGTTATTAATTGCTAAACTAGGGATATATAAAGGTAAAAAGAAATTGGCGGAGTTTTTTGTACTGATTTGTGGAATATTACTTATATTTTTGTCTCTTAGTAACAGTTTGTGGTTAATGCTTATAATTTCTTTTTTGGTGGGAATATCTGCTAGTTTTTGTTGGCCACTTAAAGACGCTGTGTTTTCGGATGTTGTTAATAGAATGGGAATAGAAGGTAAACACATGATTGGTCTGTCTGGTTCAACTGCCAGCCTAGCGTATGTTTTGGGACCA
>MFAQ01000002.1:59438-62394 GCA_001776275.1 Candidatus Collierbacteria bacterium RIFOXYD1_FULL_40_9 | reverse complement strand
GCTCCAAAATCTTTTTGTTTTGTACCCATATCTTTTGGAAGAAAAAGTGAAGATATGCTCTTTTGTGATCTATATCTGAGTCTTTGTAGGTCTCTACAATATCTCTAGTTAGCTTTAGAACTTCGTTAATAACGGATGTATCAATGGTGTGGATTTTGTCTTGCTCCGCTAGTTCTTTTTGGATAGCTAGTGTTTCGGCATCAAGTTGGAGATTAAACTTGTTGAGTTGTTCGGCTGACAACTTGCTGTCAAAATAATCTTTTTCAATCTTGATTCTTTTCTGATCTACGGCATCACGCCTGTTGTATATTGCCTTTTTTGTGTGATGAATTCGATCAATACATTCATCATAGATATGAGTAATATTGGCGTGGACAGCCTCTACAAACTCTGGACTAAATTCTAGCTTGGCTACCTCCTGTCGTACTTGATCTTCTAAATCAGTAAGTAATACATATCTTGAAGGGCAACCACCACGTTTTCCTGTTTGACTGCAGTGATACATTCCAATTTTTCCGTTACCAGTTTTATACTTTTTGTGAAAATGCCATTCTGCCACATAACGCCTAGAACAATCTTTGCAAAAGACAATACCACGAAGAAGAAAGTTGTGCTTTCGTTGGCGTAAGCCACAATCTCCCTTTTCTTTGAGATTTTTCTGCACCAAATCAAATGTTTCTTTATCAACTAATGGCTCATGTTTTCCCATGCCCTCTAAGCCCCCATGTTTCATCCAACCCCAATAAAATGAATTCTTGAGCATATTGCCAGCAACAGAGTACTGAATTGGCTTGCCTTTCCTACCTGTAACACCACACTTTTGAAGATATTGTCGGACTTCAAAAATGGAATTACACTCATGAGATGCATACAACTTAAATGCTTGACGGACAAAAGGTGATGTCTTAGGATCGGGAACAATGATCTTTTTGTCGTAAGAACTGATGGGGTTTGGATTGACTATGTTTAAGTAGCCCAACGGGCTCCACGAAGGATAATATCCTGCCTTGAATTTTTCTGCAGCAGTTTGCTTAACCTTGTAACTTGTAAGTCTAGGGTGAATTGAGTTAACTACGGCAATAAGTTCATCCATGACTTCACCAAGAGGATTATTGTCCAGATCAAAGCTCCCAGTAAGGGGGATTATCTTTGTTTGATATTTCTTTAAAGCTTCTTTTATAAATAAATATTCGTAAGTATTGCGAGCTACTCGTGAGCTGTCCTGAACAATTATGTAACCAATATCTCCCTTTTCACATCGAGCAAGTAGTGCCTGAAAAGCATGTCGTCCCTCTATTGATGTCCCCGAAATTCCGCCATCGACATAAATATCTTCTAAAAGTTCACCTCCAAGTTCCAATACTTTAGCGTGAATTTTTGACTGTTGAACATCAAGTGAAAGACCATTATCTCGCTGATCTGGAGTACTTACTCGCACATACCCTAGGCAGGCGATTTTTCCATTACCTGTCTTGTTTTTTGTTTCTTGTACTTTCATATCATTGTTTCTTCCTCTATCTATATTTTCAATCGTTTAGGCACGAATGGCACTCCTGATGGTTTTGTTTCTGCGATCTTCTAGAACCTTCCCTAACATCAACTCACACCAGGCTTTAGCTAGCCTATTAACCTCTTCTTGTTCAATTGGGGGTCGCTTATCTTCCGTTAAAAGCAACGAGGAGATTAACTGTGTTGATTTTCTAGGCTTGCGAAACCTAGATGACATCTCTCTTTTTGATATTTGTTTACACTCCGCCAACTCATTCAACTCATATTCCGATACGGGCTTTTGCATCTCGATATGGTTGATAAGTTGGCTTTGTGTCATTGTCTTTTAGAATTGAAATGTAGCTTTGACTTCTGTATCGTTTTCCAAGTTAAGTCTTAATATTTTGGCTATTAAGACGATTTGAGATCTACTTAATCCGCAGGTTGAAGCATATAGAGGTTCTCCCTTTATGACCTTGTTAAATTTGGAATAATCACGTAGGTCATTTTTATTAACAAACATCCTTACGTGATGTTTTGTCTGTTTTGTATATTCTTTAGGCAACAGACTGGGAAATGCGTTTATAATAGCTACCACCTCATCAAGTGTTTGTGAAATCGGATCATCGATAAGATGTCCTGAGGTGAATTCTATTTCAGCCCCAAGATGTTCGAGTTCATTTTGAACATACAAATATTGGTATGAACTACTAGAGATTCTTTCTATGTCGTAGCAAATAACTTTCGATGTATTCTCATCAAAATCTGTTAACAGCTCTTGAATCGCTGGTCGACTTAGGTTTTCTCCTGAACGTTCAATGTCAATGTATATTTTCGATAATTCATACTCTTTTTCTTCGCAATACTTTCTGATCGCTTTCTCTTGCTCTCCGACTGACATTTCTTTGCTCCCCTTAATCTCTACTGACGATCTTGCGTACCCTACAACGACCTCCTTTTTCTTTGTTGTTTTCATATTTTTTTAACTCAGTTTCTAGTTGAGTTCACTAATAATTAGTAATCTGTTAGGCAGGGCTGAATTATTTATTAGTGATTTCATAAGGGGAGTTTCGAGAGAAGAGAGTTCACTATTAAATAATGAATAAAGCGAATGAGTTCCGTGCCTAAATGACTCCATTAAGACTCTAGAAGAGGAAAAATTAAAATGAGAAAAGTAATGGTAAAAGAATATATTTGTGCCAATAATTAGAAGCAATGTGATAACCAACGCCTTACCCGTATTCTTTCTACTAGTACTTGTATGTCTAATGACACCACTTAGTTCATAGTTGTTCTTCAATAATGTTTTATCTATTGTTAGTAGGTAGCCGTTCCTTCTATCGCCTCTCTTTTCAACCAAGTTTCCTAGTCTTTTTAGAGTTCTCGTGATTGTTGATTTGGAGACATTAAGCTCATCTTTTAATTGCTCTGTACGCTTGGGTATGAAGTAAATCGAGCTAACAATCCT
>MFAQ01000002.1:59192-59395 GCA_001776275.1 Candidatus Collierbacteria bacterium RIFOXYD1_FULL_40_9 | reverse complement strand
TTGTGGTTTCTGATGGCATCTGGGAGGTCTGGAAGCCTATCTAGTTCTTTCTCATTAAGGATAAACAGGATCTTTTCATCTGGACCATACTTCTCTGAATTGGGTACCTCTGTATATTCACTTTTTTCGAATTCTCGATCCATCTTAATAGGGGAGATTCCTAAGGACGTAGTTATGGCTTTCAGAATAGAAATGCCTCGCTG
>MFAQ01000002.1:57811-59166 GCA_001776275.1 Candidatus Collierbacteria bacterium RIFOXYD1_FULL_40_9 | reverse complement strand
CATTTATCTGATATTCTAGCTTTGGTTCAATTGACTTGCTGATTGAGGGATTTGATGATCCAAATTTGTTTACGTATTTATATGTTTTGAGATTGCAATATCCGTCAAGATACATATCTTTCACGATGTGTTGATATACCTCTTTTGTTAGGGGTTGTCTTTTTCGATCATCAATAGTTTTTGGAACGCTAAATCTACTGCCTAGTTTGGTTATGGCCTCTGAGACCTTATCAAAACTGTCGTGTGAGTGGCGACAACAAACCTCTACATATTTGTAGTCGGTTTTGATGATCGTCAGATTAATATCGTTCTCCCTTAGAATTGATAGAAATTCTTGTACCCTTTTTTCTGGGTATTCTCCGTCAATATGAATTGCTCCCTTAATGTAGTCAATGAAGCCCCAATGCTTGAGGTGTAGTGACCCAGTGCCATTTTTAGGAAGTGATATTTTAATCTCAAGTGGGGAGTATCTGTAATCTTTGAAGTCTTGATAAACTTTGTTACAAGTGGAGATAATAAACTTAGAACAATACAAGTTCAACAATTTATTAGTGAAGTCGTTTGTGGATAGAGAGGTGGAGTAGTAGAGAGATGCTCTCACTCTGTGGGTATAGAAATACTCTTTTGAGGAGGGGAAATTTGACTGATGTAAGGCGAAAATATTATCCATAATCTAGATAGTATTTTCCCAAAAAAGACCTTTATCCGATAACCTTTGTATCGGCTTGTAAATGGAATGTGTGTTTTATCCGCTGGTAAGTTGCAACTATGAAGCGAGAAGTCGTTTGTAAGACTTAATCCCTTTGCTTATATCTATATAGATAACATCTCTATCATTTTCATGAGTACTCGCCCAATTTGTTGCAATGTTTTCTAAAGTGGTGTCTTTATCAAGATATTGCCAATACCATTCACGATATTTGCGAATGTTTGGGGTTGTGTCCGAATGGATTTGATAATATGAAAACCACTCATCGGATTTCATCATTTCTTTTGCTTTTCTAAGTTCTGCATCAACATCTTCATAGGTTGAAATTGGAGAAACAAAAATTGCGATCTGATTTAGTGAAGGCCATGCTCCCATGGCGGGGAAGTCAACGGATTTTGCCTCAGTAGGCTTAAAGTAAGTATCATCGACTGCTCCACAAAAAATTGCTTGTTTAATGACATCTATAAAATACGGAGGCCTTTTGAATTCGTAGCAAATTAGGCTACATTCAGCATCAAGCACCTCAGGTAATATATTTTTCGAACTATGGATAAAGTCATAAAATTCAGGGAATTCCGTTTTTACTTCTTTTATTCTTGAATATTTTGATAGATCTATTTTTCCTTTGGTATTTTCGATAAACCAA
>MFAQ01000002.1:48218-57790 GCA_001776275.1 Candidatus Collierbacteria bacterium RIFOXYD1_FULL_40_9 | reverse complement strand
AAGTCTTCAAAATCGTCCAATGGTGTCAGTTTAGATACTTGATATGTCTTTCGTAGAGGCAGGAGCATTTTGAGGAATTCTTCTTTATCAAAAAGAAGAGCCAAATCTTGGAAAAAGATGTCGTTTTTTGTATGGATGTCTATTTTTAGGTTCTTGAGATGTGTTTTATCAACTTTCTTAGTTTTCATATATTCCTATAGCCATTGTACATATTTGGACTTCAAAGTTTGAACTAAGTTGAATGGTTGTGGCAAAAACAGGAGATAGGTTTTTCTGACCGAGTAATGTGCTGCTATTTGGTTTTTAAAACATCGTGAATCTTTTTCAAATATCTTGTCAGGATCTCATTTTGACGGATTAAGATCCAGTTTTGAGCCGTAATATCTGTGAGTTTCATAAGTGATAATCTTTCGAAGTTTTTTAATCCTGCAGCTATTATGATTTCACTAGTTAGATTGTTGGGCATGCCAGTTCGTATGGTCAATACGTTCTTGTTGTTACTATCCAATAGCTCCTCATCGGAAGCGGAGTTAAAATCTACACCTAATACTTTAAGTGCCTCGTTAATCTTTTTCTGTTGTTCTTCTAGTCGCTTGGACTCAGCTTGTCCTTTTTCTTCTTCTGATTTACCAAATATTCCCATTTGTGATTTGTAATGAATAACTATCTTTGAATTTATCTTAGTATTTCTAAGAGTAGAAAGCAACCAATTTTGAGGCTGATTGCTTAGAAATATATAGTAGTGTATCAAGACTTGGCGTACAAAAATGCTGTTATGCCGAGAACAAAAGACGAAACACTACGGGCATTGGGGAAAAAGATACAGAAACTAAGGGGAGAGGCTGAACTAACTCAAGAGGAGTTGGCACATCAACTAAGTATTTCTAGGGTCTATATGGGCTATATTGAGCAGGGTAGGGAATCGCCATCGTTAAAGTTGCTGTTGAGAATTTCACGAAAGTTTAAGGTTAAGGTGGAGGATTTATTCCATAGATAGGAAGATAGATAAACATTCACACTCCTAAATATGGTTATTTTTCGTATAATGTGTTTAGTTCATGAAAAGTCAGGAATATATAACTAAAATAATTGATCTGTTGGGAGTCTTGGCTTATCAAGTAGACAGTGCTGGAGGATTGCATCTCTATGATAAGCACAAGCATTGTGAGGAATTGTTTAGGAAAATATTCAATTTAACTTATAGCTATAATTTGGTAAATATTAATGTAACTGAGGATGAGAACTTTCCAGCGATTGACTTGGCTGATTCGGATGAGGGTAAATGCATACAGGTAACATCAGACCCCTCTGCAACTAAAATAAAAAAGACAATTAAAATTTTTTGTAAGAAAAAACTTTACGAGACATATCCCAAACTGAATATATACATTATTTCCAAGAGGAAGAGTTCATACAGAAAAGACTTTGTAACCACAGGTGGATTTATCTTTGACAAAAACAAAGACATCCGTGATAAAGAAGACTTGATTAAAGATATAGCAGGGCTCAGTATTGAGAAAATTCAAGAGATATGGGAAATGTTGGAGCAAGAACTTGGAAGCGGTGCAGTAACTAGTGTCGCCAATGAGGTGGAAACGATTATGGATCTAATCAATTTTTTAAGTGATAATAAGTCAGGCAAAGAAATTAAAATGTCTGATGATCCTGATCCAAAGAAAAAGATTATGGAGAGGTTTGCTGAGTATTCGGACTATCTAAAACAACAGATTGTGGATTTTATCCCAGTGTATCAAAACGCAAGACAACAAGCAGAGAGTAAGCTTGGTGTTGACAAGGCAATGGTAACATTAATGAGATACTTTCTTATGGATAGAAGCATTAAGTTTCTCGATCAAAATAACCAGGATCCAAAAAAAGCACTGGATTCTTTGGTAGAGTATTTTGAAACACAAATGAGTAAGGGTGGAAAACGGTATGATTATGGTGCTATTAGATATTATTTAGTACAGGAAATAATCAACTGTAACGTCTTTCCAAATCCAATAGTACAGAATAATCAGTAGATATGTTGATTACAAAAGACGAAAATATCAAAACATCTCCTATTTATATCGGTTATCTGATACTGAAGGGTCTTAATAAAAATATTGAAGGAAAACTATCAATCTATGAGGTCATCAATAAGTTGAAAAGTGATCTTGGCATTGTGCATTACAAACAGGTTGTTTACGCCTTGGTATTTTTACATATGAGTGGTGTTGTAAATTTCAGCAATCCATACATATATAAAACAAATGATTAAATTACTACAATTGTATTCGGAACCACAAGCTTTTGATCCAATTGTTTTTCAGGCAGGTGTAAATCTGATTTTGGGAGAAAAGGTGGAAGAAACTGAGTCTAGTACCAAAAAGGATAGAAAAACGAATGGTGTGGGAAAATCGATGTGTATTGAGTTTATAAATTTTGCCCTCTTGAAAGATTTTTCCTCAGGTAGAGTAATGAGAATTCCGAGTGATAAATTTTCCGAGGAAACACGTGTCATTCTAGATTTGATCGTCAGTGGGCAGGAGATGTCAATTATCAGAACAAAGAAAGATCCAGATCATCCGATTATCGTTATAGACGGAAAAGAAACAAATTTTAGCAATTTAAAAGATGCCCAAGAATTTTTAACGGTAATGTGTTTTGGTAATGAGACAAAAAGCCCTATCTCATTTAGAGAATTGATGGGACCAATTATTAGGGACGAGGACTGTGAATTTCAAGACATACTTCACTGTTATGACACGAAATTAAGAATTGGCACACCAGATTTAGCTAAGCCACATCTCTACTTTTTCGGTGTTGAGACTTTGTTGGTTGATAAAATCAAGAAATTGTTTAAGAATATAGAGGATCTTAAAGTTATTGTTTCCGCTTTAGAAAAAGATTTGACGAGAAGTAAGAAAATTAAAATAAGTGAAGTTAAGGCTGAGGTCAATTTTTTAGATGATCAACTTAAGAAAATAGGGGATGCTCTAGAAAGTTTTAAGACTAATGAGGCCTATGAATCTGTTCAAAACGAACTGACCGAGCTACAGAATAAAATTGAATTATCAAGAACGGAGCAAAGTGCAATTAAGTACGAACTTAGGAGAATTGAATCACTTCCAAAGCTTGAAGTAATAAAGAAAAATGATATTGAAATGGTGTATAACCAGTTTAAGACTGGTTTAGGTGATCTAGTAAGTAAGTCAATTGATGATGTGATGGTGTTTAAAAACAAAATTGATGAGTTTCAGGTAAGACTGGTAAATGAAAAATATAATACTCTTACCGATCAACTCAAGACAATTTCAGAAAATGTTCGTGAGCTTGAGGATCTAAAGACCAAAAAACTTAGAGCTATTGATGAGAGGGGGGTGCTAAAAGACCTACATAATGGAATAAAAATTTATGAGGAAAAGAATACTCAGTTTGTTGGTATAAGGACTAAATTGAATGATTTTGAAGAGGGAGGTAGGAAGCTTACTACGCTGATGCAAGAAAAAGGAGATTCTTTTGTGAAGCTCGATGCCTCAATAATCCAATGTAAAAAAACTATAGAGAGTTTTAATCAAACGATCCTTGGCATTCATGAGTACATAATGGGAATTAAAAAGGCATCTTTCGATATTAAGATCCTGAATAGTAACTCAAACAAACAAATAGTTGAGTTTGAATATAGAATCGATGATGATGGAAGCCACAGTGTTGATCGGACAAAAGTATTTATTTATGACGTTTCTTTAATGTTCAACGAAGAGACTAGAGAGCGACATCCTAAAATGCTCATTCACGATAATATTTTTGATGTTGATCAAGATACTTTGGTTCAAAGTTTGAATTTTTTAGGTGAACAGGAAACAAAATACCCTGATTTCCAATACATCTTAACTTTGAACAGAGACAAGATAGAAAATGAAGAGAGTAAAAAATTAATTACGCTTGATATTCAATCTCACAAGATTGCTCAATATACAAGACAAAATAAATTTTTGAAGATTGATTATCAGGAACAATAAAAGCGAAATAGTTTGGTTGAACTAATGTAAAAAAATATGAAATTTGGACTAAGAGTGCCTTCGTTGAAAAAAAGATTTGCGGCTAGGACTTCTGTAAAAAGAGTTGTTAGACACTCACTTGGAATAAAAATGCCAAGAGGATTGGGAGTACTAACAAACCCTAAGAAGGCACTTTATAACAAGGTGTATCAAAAAACTTCTTTTGGTATTGGTGATTTAATGAGGGGACTCAAAGGATCTACCTCAATTAAGTCTTCGTCAAAATCTTATTCTCCAGTCGTGAATAACAATCCCTTTGTTCTGGTAGCTCACTCCTTTACACAATTGATAAATACTAAGGAGAAATTTGGTAGAGATAGTTGGATTGGATTGCTCTCTATATTAGGAATTATTTGTCTTTTTGGAAATCCGATATTGGGTTTAGTATTTTTAGGAGTTGCTGGCTTTTTGGCATATAAGTTTTCGAAAGAAGAATGGTTTAGAGTTAAGACAAACTTGGCCAAAGCTAAGAAGCTGTTAAGAAAGGAAAAATTTGAAGAGGCAACTGTGTCTTTACGAGAAGCAATCTCATTTGAACCAGAAAACATTGAGCTACATTACTTGCTTGGGGTTGCTCTGCACACAATGGGAGAATATGAAGAATCCTTGGTTCACCTAAAAAGCTATACAGATAACAATCCTGACGATTTAGATGCGAAAATTGTTCTTGCTTTTAGTTATTATAAATTGAATAAGTATAAGGAAGCAATTCCGTTGCTTCAACAAGTTCCTCAGGAACACTCCAACTATCTATTGGCTGTTATGGTTTTGGGTGACAGCTTTATGGGACTGAAAGAATATGACATGGCTATTGAAGTATTTAAGCGTGGTCCAGTAAGAAAAACAAATTTAGATCCGTATCTGCTTCAACTACATTATTTGCTGGCTACGGCGTACAAGAAAAAAGGATCAAAGACCGATGCAGTGAGAGAATTTAAACGAGTTTTTGCGTATGATATGAATTATAGAGATGTCCAAAAGGAGTTGGCAGAGCTTGAGTAGCAATCGAGTTTTTACCGATTCGAAGCCAACTACACGTTTTGGGTTAGAATAGGCACATGAAAGAAAAATCATCGAAGAGAAGATTATTATGTAAAGAGTGCCAGCAAGTCACATGGCATGCGGTTTTGAATGAAGCAAAAAGTGATAGATCCATAGAAGAAGCTGAAATTTGGGAAATGACTACTTTCTATACGCTTCAATGTTTAGGCTGTGATAATGTCTGTTTACTTTCTGAATATGTTTGTAGTGAAAATATCAGCCAAGAGGATGGACAACCAGAAGTGCAGTCAAATATTTATCCTTCACCGCACAAAAACGATCACGAACCAATGGATAAGAATTACTATTTGCCGAGTGAAGTAAAGTCTATCTATTTAGAGTCGATCAAGGCGTTTAATTCGGGTTTATTAATTCTTGCTGCGATTGGAGTGAGAGCTACTATTGAAGCAGTGGCGAGGGAACAAAAAATTACTATTCGTGGAATTGCAAAGAAAATTAAGAAAATGGTGGAGAGCAACATCATCACTCCAGACGGGGCGAAACTATTGATGTTAGTGACAGATATGGGAAATCTTTCAGCACATGAGTTAAAAAAGCATCATCAAGATGATTTATCGCTCTGTATCGAAGTGGTGGAAAGTGTTTTAAGGAATCTTTACATCCTCCCCAAAAGTGCTGAGGGTATGCATGGAAGCTAGGGGAGTGTAAAAAAAGGCCGAGGTTAATCGGCCTTCTCTAATAGTTATTCCTAACCAAGACATCTCACTGTTTGGTTTTTGGAGCGGATTCCTTCTCTATTTTATCTACCTCTTGAGTAACTTGCACCTGAGGAGCTTCTACTATTTGTTTTGCTTCCGCAAGCCTTGCTTTACGTTTTAGTTGGTATCTACGCCTACATTCTTTTGCCTTCTCGCTTGATTGATATTTCTTCCTGGCTATCAAACCCTTGGGCGATAGGGCGTAGCGTTTCTGGCTTTCAGTCCATTTAGATGGTGTCATGTGTTTTGACCTTTCTTGTACTGATTGATAATAAATAAATTATCGAATAATGAGGCACGAAAGACACTCGGGGCTAACCCGATCACTACTATATATAACAGGGTCAGTTTTTTTGATTTATGCCTCCATATCAAGTAGAATGAATGTAGATGGTGATGTAAGGTAAGTGTTTGTTTCAGGTTAAGAAAATTAGGAAAATTCAGAAGATGATTGCGGTCCTATTATTAACGTGGAATAAACATATGAACAAAATCGTTGTACTACAACCAAAATCAGAATTTAATGGAGATTTACAGTATCGACTGGGATACTCAGGAGAGGTGGAATATGTTGATAGTGTGAGAGAGTATTCGGTGGAGGAGCTAATACATCTAGCTAAGAAAGCAGATATTTTAGCTTTTAATCCCGACAGAATGGGTGGAATAGAAAAAGTCTCATCACGACTGCAGGAGTTGCTTGAGGGAATACCAAACTTGAAAGGGTTAGCTCTGAATACATGGAGAACTGACTACATTAACAAGGATTACCTCAAAGAGAGAAAAATCGTGGTTTCCAATACGCCTAACTATTATGTAGAAGCGATTGCTACCCAAGCAGTTGCTCTCTTGCTTGGCTGTGCCAGAAGAATATTTTTAGCAGACAGGAGAACTCAAAAAAGAAAATATAGATTGGAACTAGGGAGAGAACCAAGAAGTTTAGCTGTGGGTATTGTTGGTCTGGGTCATGTTGGAGAAAGAGTGGCAGAATTATGTAAGGGCTTAGGAATGAGTGTATCTGCCTACAACAGGACACCTAAGCGAATTGAGAATGTTAGGAGAGCAGATATTGATGAGATACTTCGTGGCTCTGATGTGATCGTGCTGTGTCTTTCTACTAATGAGGAAACAATTGGCTTCCTATCAAAAGAACGTATTCCAAGAATTAAAAATGGAGCGATTGTAATAAACATGTCTGACAAAAAGCTAGTCAATGAAAAAGCGATGGCTGATTCCTTGAAGTCTGGAAAGATAGATCAGTATGCTTACGAAACGGAATCGACTCATAAATCTCCACTTGAGGGAATTGAAACAGCTTTGGCCTTTAAACCCTTTGGAGGATATACGAGGGAAGCCCTTGGTAGGAATAGGGAAGTGTGGGTGAGAAACATCGAAGATTTGAGTAGAGGTAAGCCGACTAATATGGTGAGTTTATAATCGAGATATATGAAGAAATTCTTTGTACCTCTTATCGCTGTTGTGGCTGTTGGATTGGCAGGACTATTCGTAGCTCGTTTTTTGCTTGGAGGCAATGAAGATTCTTGGATTTGCACGAATGGTGTTTGGGAAGAGCATGGAAAGCCATCGACTCCCAAGCCTACGACTGGCTGTGGAGAATTGAAAGCTAATATTCAAACATTTAACGAAGCAGGACTTTCACTTACTTTTGAAGCTCCAACAGACACTACTTTTAGAAAAGAAATTGCCGATGATGCAGGAAGAATTAGAGTAGCGAGTTTTTATGTTGAGAGAGGGCCAAGGGACAATCCAACCTATCAGCTTTATGCTTTGTATCAGCCTTTGGAAACTGTAACCAGTAAAGAGCTAGATAAAATTAAGACAGGAATGGATCCAAAATCTTTTAAAGAAGTAACGATAGATGGAATAAAGGGGATTGAAGGATTGGTTAATATTTCAGGACCAAAAGCACACTTTGTGACTGCGATCATCAAAGAGGGGAAGCTTTTTACTGTTTCAACATATCCTCCGACAGTTGAAAATATGGTTTTGACAGATCAGATTCTAGCTACTTTTAGGTTCAAGTAGAATACTTAATCTTGAGATTATCGCTTGTTTTAGAGCTATTCTAGAGATTCCAATAGCTATGATTCGAGGCTAGAAACGTGTGGTTTAGGTATGAATTTGGCTCAAAGGCTAGCCTATAGTACTTGACATATCAGTGCTTTCGTGGTATCATTCCGTAGTTCTTTAAGTTAACCCATCCGACTGTAACCCAAACAAAAAGGAGGCTATCATGCCTAAAAACGATAAAATGATTGGTTTGTCTCTCTCTCTCTCTGCGTTTCCCAGATTGCCCGTGGAGAGGTAAAAGAGGAAGATGTCGAGAAGATTATCGCAGCTACCAACGCACCCGACCTCGCCACTTTCGAAGAAGTTCTCGCCAGCTACTGCGAAACTTACTGGCACGACTATCCCAAAAAAGCCTGCGAGATTGCTATGCGTTTCTGGAACAATGGCAAGATTGATCAACCTCGCACTCGTGGCGAAGACTGCCACTACATCGGGGCGGGCAAATGGATGGATCACGAACAAAACACCTTCCATTATGTGGACGGTGAGAGACAGTATTCAGGCGAGAAGTTACACGCCTGGTAACCCCCCAAGTAAGGAGAAATCTCCTCGCAAGGGGGGATTTTCTTTGGCAAGCGGGTATTTAAGTTGTTGGTCAGCCCTATAGTATTGACTATTTGAGGCTAATGTGGTAGAATGCTGAGGTCAGTTATATTCAGGCACATTTATTTTTCTAGCAAAAGGAGACTAGCTATGTTTGAAAATGAGAACGTGGTGAGCGTAATGCGTGACCTTTATGTGAAGACGCCTAAGGCCCTGAAAACCCTGTTGGCAGATCTTTGCAAGCGTGGCTACGAGATCAAGGATTTACGTAAAGACGAACATCGTCATGATCGTGGAGCAACTGTCAAACAAATGGAAGAAAACGGATGGTCGCTTTGGTACGCAAGTCTGCCCGATCTGAGGCGAGGCAAGTGTAAAAGCTGTGGTTCGCTAATCAGTGTTGTGGGTGTTCACTCTCATGGACACAAGTGCGAAGTCTGTGGTGAGGTTACCTACTACGATCTGGTAGATGGCTCGACACTAACCTTCGTGTTCAATGATGATGGGGAGCGTGGCTTCATGTCACCTCAGCTTCGTATGAAAGTGAGGTTTTGGGATGTTGAAAGTGGAATTCTCTATCTTTATCCCGAATTTCTCGAAGGTGGTCTTTCTGTAGTTACAGGTGAAAGAGCCGAAGCCTATCTGAAGCGGAATAGTAACAGCTGGCGTTATGGTTCAGTTGGTGATGGCAAAGTTATTGCTATTGATTACTCATTCCAATGGAATCGTGCCACTGCCAAAATCGAACCTTATGACTCCTACGGCCACTACTGGAATTGCTCTATTGTGAAAGTTTGGGAAGGTAAGGAATACAGTGAATTTGATCGTTTGCCAATTCCCGAATCAATGAGCATTTTTGAAGCATGGCATTGGTCTCCACTTCCTGCGACTCCACATCTTCATGAGCGAATCCTATCTGCCGCTGGGCAAGTTAGCGATAAGGGCTACTACTATCAAGATGGTCGCCAAGCCTTTTACCCAGGTCAATGGCAAGAAATGGCAAAGTTTGTTCGTCATTTCACAGTCCTTGATGGTGATCGTTTTGATGCTGCTTGGCCGAGATTCCGAAACAGCGGTCCTGGTGGCATTGATGATCTGGCCCACTTCTGCCACAGTAATCCCGTGGTAGAAAACA
>MFAQ01000002.1:24995-48185 GCA_001776275.1 Candidatus Collierbacteria bacterium RIFOXYD1_FULL_40_9 | reverse complement strand
TTGAAGGTCAACCTCTCACTGAAGATGAAAAGAGAGAAGCTGTCAGGGGAGCCAAGACGGATGAAGGTATCGATTTCATTCGAGGACTTCTCGGCAAGAAACGCTAGAAATATGTAATGTTCGACAAACCCTTTGTTTTGGTCACACTCGTGACTAGAATAGAGGGTTTTTATTTATTAGCACTACTTGGTTTACTTTTTCTATCTCTTCTCGAATTTGAGCTACCAGCCTGAAATCTGAAAAAGTCTTGGTAATTGAAGCCAAATATGTGGTTATATTAATGTTACGATTCTCGAGCAAGGTTGTACTTTTCTGACCTTCGGCTAGTATGTCGAAAGGTTGTTTAAGGCTAAATTCTACATTTCTATTCTTCAAAAACAGGTTCGAAGATACACAATTTATCAAAGTCTGTTTTTCTTCTTTTGTCCCCTCTAAAAACAATTTCCCGGCATTTTTAGCTAGATAAATAAGGTTCGAAGATTGCTCTAGCCAGTCTACGGAAGACTGACCAATTTTATTTAGTTGAGTTTGGAGTTCGAAGATTTCGTTTTGGATATCGTTCTTCACTTCAATATAGGTATCCTTATCGTTAATTTCGCCGGTCGCCATTTGCCGGAAGATCCTTTTCTTTTCGTCGTTTAGTTTGGTCAAACGAATTTTAAGATTAGTCTGTTGCCGTTCCTGATAGGTATTTTCTTCTTCGAATAAGTCTTTAAGTTTATCTTGAATCTTATTGGCGTTATCTTCTGAAAGAAAAAAGTTATCGAAAATCCTGGCTAATTGATCTTCCATTTCTGGTTCGGCGATATAGCTTTGGGAGCATTTACCTTTGGCTTTTGTGCAACGATAGTAAATATAATCGTGCTTATTTCCGTTCTTTTGAACTTTATGCTTCCGTTCCGCAGTTATAGAACAACCGCACTCGCCACAGCGTAACAATCCACGATAAAGGAAAGACAATTTCTGTCCCCTGGGCTTAAAGGGTGATTTCCCAGACAATCTTTCTCGGACTTCGTAAAATAGCGGCTTATCAATTATCGGTTGGTGGCTTCCAGGCTCTATTTCTCCTTTCCACCTCATTACCCCGTAATAAAATGGATTTTTTAGAATTTGTTCCAGAGTCGTTTTTGTAATCTTTCCGCCTTTTCTGTTTCGTAGACCTTCCTGATTAAGAAATTCACATAACTTTTTTAGACTTAGGTCTTGATAGGCATATACAACAAAAGCCTTATTGATAAGGGGAGAGACGAGCGGATCCACCTCTATTCGAAATAGCGGCCTTCCTAGGTCTTCCAGGAGCCTTTGTTTTTGTGGGGTGTATTGCTTGCCGGCAATCCTTCCGTGCTCGTCTAGGTTTAGGTAACCCAAAGGAGCCCAACCGGGCCAGACTTGGTTGGCAATTTTTGTCTTAAGACCTCTTTTTGTGTCTTCCGAAAGGTCGTCAATCTTCCTTTTTGCAATCACGGCATTAAATCCAAGTAGCATATGCCCGTTTGCGTCATTGGTATATTGTCCAAAATCCGAAGCCCAGACTTCCGCACCTGTTTTTATTATCTCGATAAGGGTATCCAGGTCGCCGTAGTTTCTGGTAAGTCTATCGGCTTTGTAGGCTATCAATCCCTGCACTTCGCCCTTACTTAGAAGGTCAATAACTTTATTGAAAATAGGCCTGCCGCCAGATTTTTTTGCAGAACAACTTTCGTTAAACTCCAAACTTGGAGATATTACTATCCCTTTACGACTAGCAAATTCTCTAACAACCTCTCTTTGACTTTCGAGAGATAGAACTTGCTTATCTTCTGTATCGGTTGATTTTCGGTAGTAAGCAATAAACTTTTTCATTTTTTATTGATTAATTTAAAAACTAAGTCAACGATCTCCTTTTTCTTGTTGGCGTCCCAAGGTTGCAACTTATCCGGTTTAGCTCCACCGCTTGTTTCAAACACAATTCCCATAAAAGTGTTATTTACGGAAGCAATTTTTGACATTGGGATTGTTTGAATCGATAGTCCAAGGGCTTTTTTAATTTCGACCCTGTCTTTGTAAATAACAATCTTAGATAGTAGTGTGCACCAACATTCAAATAATGGTTTTTCGTTCATATAGGCTTCACCCCCTTTCTGAGTGGGTAGCCTCCTCTCTAGACAATAAAAAGGGACCACCCCCAGTATCCTCAGCCGCGAAGCCTCGAACCCTACGAGAGTGGCCCCTTTTTGGGTTCGAGACATAGCACCTGTTAGGGTGTTTTTTCGCGGCTGAGTTTTACAGTCTATATTATACTTTGGTTTATAGTTTGGATAAAGCATTTTATTTTTTGTTAATTTTGCTCATATTTCGCTACGTTTTTGCTCTGTTTTGGTAGGCTTTCGGTCCGTTTTTTAGGCCAGACGTATTTTTAGCCCTTGGTTTATAAACTTCGTCTTTATCAACGGCTAAAAGGTCTGCTAGATAGTCCTCCAGAAGCGCCTTAATGGTCGTTCCGGACTGTGAAGCATAGACTTTGAGTAGTTGGTGTATCCCGGCGTCAATTCGGATCTGTTTTGTTGTTTTATTGTCGATTTGTCGATTTTGCATACTTTTTTCCTCCCTCCCTCGCTCCCTCTGGTGATATGTTCTTTCTAAGTATTCCTAGGCGGGCTTCAATTTGTTTTTGAAGCCCTTTTCGCCTGAGGTTGTGTGTCTCCTTACTTTCGTAAGAACGTTTCCCTTTATCACCGTCGGTCGCTTCGGTCGGTCGCCGTTAGTCTTCGTCAACTTATTTAATGTCGCTTGATCGCCTGTAACGGTCAGGACCCTCACGACTCAACCTTCGTTCTTTGAAAAAACTAAATCTTTCAAAGTCTTAAGGCTGTTTACGAATTGTTTGATATTTCCATTAGCATTTTGTTGCCAGTAGTCTTGAGATAATTGCTCGCAGAGGTGTTGATTTTGAAAAACGAACCAGAAGTATCTAGTGTCCGGATCCAGTCGGAGTAGGGGTATGTTTTGTGAATATACCCAAGCGGCCTCAAAAATGTCTTTAGTTTGCCATTCGTCCATATGCTGTTTGTCTCCTTTTCTGAATCTTTATAAGTGTTGCAAAGAATCGAACCACGTCGTCAGTTACCGGGAATTTGGGCTGTGAAGTCTTAATGGTTGTATTCTTTTGTCTACTCACAACCTAAGACTAAAAGAATGCCTAAGTGAACTTAAGGGAGAACCTCAGGGAGGAAATTACTTATCCGATTTTCTGTAAGCCTTGCGCTTTTTATATCTGTCAGCGCATAGTTCGCTATCGAATTTTTGATTCGGAACTCGACGATTGGGAATAAAGAATAACCCGCATTCCATACAATTTTTTAGTTTTGTTTTTGCGATCAAAACATTAGCCAGATCTTGCCATAACGAAGTCAGGGAATTACCGTGATTATCAACCTTAATAAAATGAAGATTCTTGTCTGTTCTTTCTAATCCTTCTTGGCCGTATTCACCCTCGCCAGGTTCATAACCGTTAATTTGTTCGTTAATAGAAATTATTTGGTTGTCGGTTATGTAGACTAGTTTTGTGGAAATTGAGTCCAATTCAACGTTAATTTGATCAATAGATTTTTGGTCAATTTGACCAGAAGCTACCTTGTCAGCAACAGGTCTAATTTTCTCCTGCTCAGTTTTTAGCGCATTTAGCCAGCCCTGTGTTAAATCTCTCGGAACAATTAGGTACTTATCACAAAAGGCGTGAGTAGATTCTCTATCAGAGGTGTTTAGATTTAGAAAAGAGGTTAATCTGTCGTGAGGATAAAGATCTGGTGATCGTTTATTTTCTTTGAAACCGACACCGATTTTAACCGGACCCACTCTTCCTAAAAGAGCATTTTGTTTTGTCATATTTTGTCTGTCCCTATTTTATCCGATAGAAAAGAAAATATCGCTCTATTGAGGTAAAATACGCTTAGACAATATGGAGAAAATTATTGAATACACACTTGAGACTTTGAACCGAGAAAACGGTGGAGCAAAGTTTGAGAACTTGGCTACTGATTTGGCCGAAAAAGAGATTTGTTCCAACATTATTCCTTCTACAGGACCCTATGGTGGTGGTGACAAGGGTGTTGACGCAAAAACTCACGATACAAAGTATCTTTACGAATCCGGTGACACTTACCGTTTATTTCAATCTCCACTTTCAGTTCCCGCAAAAGAAAAAACTATTTTTGCTTACTCAATAAATAAAGATTGGAAAAACAAACTTAAAAAGGATTTAGAAAAAATAATTAAGACTTACAAATTAAAACCTAAAATCGTTGCCTTTATGACAAATCAATCCATTAAAGAAAAGGCAAAGGCGAATTATATTATCGAACTAAATAAGATTTATCCCAAGGTCAAAATTGAGGTTTACGATCTTACTTGGTTTACCTTGAAGCTCAAAGATAGACATTACCCACTTATGACTAAATATTTCGGCCTTCCCGAAACGGAAAATCCCGAGATAGTTGAAATGTATAGCCGGATTTACGCCTTTAGAGAAGGCGGCATGACGGACAAAGAGTCAGTGGAGGTCAAGGAAGCTTTAGAGAGAGCGCATTATCGATCAAGTTACAATGGCGTATTCGAAAAAAGAGTGCTTGACCTTAAGAAGGCCGCCGATATTCAAAAAAGATACCCCAAGTTTATTGAGGAATCTATCAAAAATTATGAGGAGGCGTTAACAGAAATTGAACATGTGGTGGATAAAACCTTGGGAGCCGATTTGTATTACGCATACTTCCAAACTCTACAAAAAGGGCGGTATTTCGATAGGATCTCTTCAAAAATAAGCGAGTACCGGGATTACTTGTTTAAAAACCGAGTGATACAACATTTTAAATATTTGTTTTCATGGTCAATGTATCTTTTGCCCCACACGGACGATATAAAATCTTTAGACGTAAATTCTTTTGTCAAAAAGTCTTATGCATTGATTGAAAAATTTAAATTGCCACAGAAGTTGCCAAGACATATTGTAGCCGAATACGACGAAGCGATAATTTATGGGAAGCAAACCCTTAGGTTAACTCAAAACAAAGAAGAAGACGTATTGGCTCTTTGGAGTGGGCATATTGATAAGTACAAGGATATACCTCTTTATCCAATAGTGGTTGTCGGAAAGGTGATTACTGGGCTTGCAATGTTTTTTGAAGGAGACTCAAAATATGAGGATCTTTACTCCAAAATAGAAGGAGTTCTTTTGAGCAGGAATGAGAAACTTGCGGCCGCGCAATTAAGACGAGATCGCGCTTTAAATTTATACAATGTCGGAAAGTATGCGGAAGCGATTCACCACGCAAACATAGTAAAAATAAAGTGGTATGACCATGACACATTAAGAGGAAGTTTGCTAACGAGCTTCTTTCTTAAGGAGTGTTATTCAAAACTAGGATTGAAGTACGCCGCGATTTACGAATTACTTACCACTTTACATATTTCTACTTTGGACGAAGCGCTCTTCGCGGCTCATAGAGATCTATTTGTGACCGCATTGGCTCAACTTTACTTCGCTTATTTAACACTAGGTCTTGTCAGTACCGCAATTGTATGGGGCCGGTTGGCTTTTTGGGCTAGCAAAAAATATGATATTGAGCCCGATGGTACACCTGAAGGTAAAGAATTTGTAGATATATTCGGAGGGAATACGAGTCTTCTTTTGAATGATATTAGGGTGGACATGCCGGTGTTACACCAAAAAATTTTTGATTTAATGGACCCTTTGGGCATAAGTGCAATTGGAGGTTATAAAATGTTAGTTTTTGAATCCGACGAGGAATTTGTAAAAGGGTGGGAAGGAAAGGAAAAAGATCTCGAGGGTGCAAAAGACTTAAGAGAGCGTATGCGAAGCAATGAAATTCCCAAGAGCAAGACGCCCGGTGTTGAAGATATTATTGAGGAGTCAAAGGAAAAGCAAGTTCGGTCATTTGAATACATGGGCGTTAAATACACAATTGATTTCGGTAACAATTTTGAGGAAAAGCTATTGGCCGAACATATATTGTCGTTTATCCAAGATTTAGTTCTAGAGACCTTTATAGACGAGAGATTAACTTGGGTGGAAGATAAAGTGATTATTCATATTAAGTTAGACGAAGACCAACCGAGGTTTGTCTTTCAAGAAAACGCAAATAACGAGGCAGTCGATCTTACTTTAAGAATCTCAAAGAAAACAATAGAAAGTTTTTACAAATCGCCGTTTGAGTACATATGGGATTTTGAAACGCTATTGCTTTCCGGGATTTTACTTCAAACGACAATTGACAATGACGAGGTAATAAAAGCGTACATTGAAGAATTGAGCAAGAATGGTTTCTTTGAGGTTTTAAGCTCTAGACTCCCGTTTGGTGTGCCCTATAACACTTTCTTTGATAGGAAAAGTTATGAGGAACTAATTAAAAATTAAAATGAAAAATATTAAAGAAGAATCGTTGAAACTCATAAAAACGAGGTATAAAAAAATGGAGGGAAAATTCCCAAATACCATTGCAAGGCTAAATAAGAGTAGGGAATTTGAGAAGATTTTTAGAAGCCTAAAAAAGAAAAATTACCCCGATTGGGTAATCTATATGGCGTTGATTAATTTAACAATTAACTATCGTGTCAATACGTCTCTTAAAGATTCACCTAACAAAACGCCAATAGATTTCAAAAATTTATTCATTGCGCTAATGAAAAAACAAGAAACAAAAGACGATTTGGAAGTGCCGCTAGAAGAGTTTATAGAAGAAAAAATTGAGTTTGCGATTAGTTCGAATATACTTTCTTTTTTGAAAGGTGAAGGCTATGTGTTTAGAAGGGCTACGCCTAATTTTAAAGCATTGAGACGGCTAGCCGAGACTAAATTTGAATATTTTAAGCATGATACTCCCCACAAGAAATGGTTTAATTTTGAAAAATGAAGTGGAAATAAGTAAGAGTAAAAAGCAGTTAAGTTAGCCAAGAAATCTCTGCTCCGGATTCGTGTTTGTATACTATTTCGGTATCCCACGGGTGAGCCGTGACTTTACCAAAGTCGTCTTTGTCAAACCAGGGGGTTGTGTCTTTCTTTTCAAACCCAAATTTTTTTAGTTCGCCTTCAGAGATCTGTTCTCTTGTGTAAGGATAGCTGAGCGGAAAATCAAGAAGCTTAATGTATTTTGATTTTGCTAGGGTTTTATTTTCGAATTCTCGATGACCCACTGTTATCAAGCACATAGTCTTTCCGTCAAAGTCTTCACTCCTAAGATCGACTTCCAAACGAATCTCTTCGTTTCTAAGATCTTTATCTTTACTAGGATAATATCTTAAAGTTTGATCCCACAGTCTTGTATTGTTTAGAGGTGTTCTGTTTGGAACCACATAAGATAAGGATTTTCCCTCAGAGCTACCTTCAATGATAAACATATTGTCGCTAGACAAGTAGGTTGCGTTAAAGTTTGTATTTTCTTGACCGAGTTGTGAGTCCTTGTCCTTGAGGAACCCATACCATTTATCCTTAAAACCCTTGGTCCACTTGTCATAACCTTTATCAAGTTCTTCTTTTGTTACCTTCGCCCGGTTGAGAATCTGGGGACTAAATATTACTGCCCGGTGGATATTAAAGTGCAATTTCAAAGAAAATGGAATTATATTATCTTCCGCCACCTTGTTTTCAACCGAACCGATTCTCTTCGAGAGTAAATAGTAGGCAATGCCTACGATAATTAAGGTTATCCAAATGCTATTCATATCTTGCGTGGTTCAATTTTACTCCATAAATTGATTGATCTGAAGTGGTAAGCCAGTTTCGAATATTGATTACAGGTGTATACTTAAATAACAGTGAAATTAAAATTTCTGAAACCGCAAGCAAGAAACCTTCTGATTACTTTTGTAATTTTACTTTTGCCCCTTATAAGAGAACAAGCTCCTTCAGAAACTGGTGGAATTTCAGTAGCACATTATAGCCCTATATTTCTACTCTCTACCTATCTGCAAATGGGAGACTATTATCCTTTCTTGTTAATGGCAGGATTTTCGTTTGCGGTTTATGTTGGAGTGTCAGTTGTTCTTTCTATAGTCTCAAAAGTCTTCACGAAAATGAAAAAGTAACCCTGAATTCATTTTGGTAAAACCAGTTCCGAAGTTTGTATGCCAAGGGGAGCCATAAGTTCTTAATCTGACCAAGTTGGATTAATTACTTGGTCCTATGAAACCATCAGAAAAGAAGAAGAGATTGGTTAGTGAATTAGCTAAGTTGCATCAGGCGCTCAATGTTGACCAGTTATATTGTTGGCCTAAACATAAAACAACGAAAGATTGGCTTGTAGAAACGGCCTCTGTATTAAAGAATCTGGATGAAGGCGATTATCAGGAATTCTTAAGACTAGGTAAAACTATTTCTCCCTCTGAGCCTCGCGAAGAAAGAAAAAAGTCTGCAAGTGAGATTGACAACTTCGTGAGTCGTAAAGTCGCAGAATACAAGAGGTATGATTTTAGTGGTTTAGATAGTCGGGATATTTTATCAATAACGCTTAATAAGAGTCATAGGGACAAAAATGGCCTCATTTCTATTCTCAGATCAAAGTTTAAAATTAATTGGTTTGTTCTTCTCTTTATCATTTTAATAGTCTTTCTTTTAATTCTTAACGGTTACAGTCCTACCAAATTGACAATAAAGTTTCCTTTTATAGAAGGGGAATTTGAAAAACCGCAAAAATTTATAGATACACCCCAGGCAACATTGTCATCAAACGTAGAAGAATCAAGAAATGTTCAGTCGGTAACTACGCCCACAACTGTTAGAACACTGGAACCATTAGAGACTGGTAAAAACATTGATAGATTACCAGACAACATGTATGGATTTGAAGATAGTATTGATATAGCTGCCTACATTAAATATCCTAATAATTTTCCATTAAAACTTTCAAACAGCAATTATAAAAATTTTGAAATACAGAAAATCAACAATGTTATATATTTATTAGGGTTTATTGGAGATGAAAGTTTTTCAAAAATTGGAGAAATATCTAATTCTAAACCCATTGATCTAGTGTTATTTCCAGCATCTTGGGGGAGTATGAAACACTTAATTGCAATACCTTTTGACTCCATTTCTAATATTGAACACCGGAGGGTTGATTTAGATTACAATAATAGTATAGGTATTTTGGATTTGTCTACAAATAAAATTTTTACTGGTGTTACTGCTCATATAAAGAATTGAGCAACTTAATTTCTTTAATTCTATTCTGTGCTTGTTCTGCCCAAATTGGATTCCGAGAGACTTTGATAATTGAATCTAAACTTTCGGTCATGGTAAGCCTATAGTGTTACTTTGGAGGAGTTTGTGGTATATTATCTACTGTTAATGTGTCAAATTGAGGTATAAACCCTCAAAATAACCCAGTTCTTTAAACAAGGAGAGTTGCCATGCCGTTCCCGTTTGTGTATAGAGTTCCTCAATCTATTTCCGATGAAACACTTCTTGATTTGCGCATTACGTTGGTGCAAATTACAAGTGATCTTATGAAGTGTAATAAAGAGTGGGTCGGCCCGGAATTTTTTCGATCTACTCTAAAGGACCCCGCTGATTTAAAAGAAGGTTGTAGTACGGTTTTAATTAAACTCGAAACTGGTCTGTTTGACGGTCGAGAGAATGATGATCCGCAGGTTAAGGAAGTACTGCAGGCTTTAACAGATGCTGTGTGGGAAGCGTTTAATGGTATGTATGAGGTGGAAGCCTCTGTCGCCGGTTGGCATCCTGGTTGGAAGTGCTTGCGAGAAGCAAAATAATAGGCCGAATGACTTTAAAATATTTGACGAGACCTCTGAAACATGGGGTCTTTTTATTGGCAAGGTTAGGGGTATGATTTATATAATTCGTGTAAGGAGGTGGTGGGGAGCAATTTCTACGGATTTATTTGGATTCCGAAGCCTTTATCAGGCTTTATCTGATGTTTTATTAGATATCTAATTCTGCGTTGAAATATCTTCTCCAAACCCTGAACCCGAGTTTTTCATAAAATCCAATGGACGAGGTCCACCCAATCCAGACATATTTGACACCTTTGTCTCTTAGTATTTCTGTTCCCCAGGTTTTCATGGCAAGCCCGATTCCTTTCCCTCTCCACTTTTCAGAAACGCCTAATGCACCTCCTCCTCCGACATTGTTTTCGAACAGTAGATCCCAGTTGCCTCCAATCCACAATTTACTAATTGCAATTATTTCATCACCTTTATGGGCAAAGAATATTTCGTCATATTTTCCCTTTGTTAAATCGTCGAGGTAATACTCGTACCAATTTGAAAAATTTTCCTTTGTGAATTTTAGTATTTGATCTTTATATCTTTCACTGGCGAATTCGATAGTTACACCGTTCTCGTCTAGAGTTTTGTACACGTTGGTTTGGGCAGAGAAGTTTGTAATATCAGCTGACATGTCTACTGGACCTTCTGAGAGCACGAACCCCTCTTTTTTGAGGAAATTCTGCAGTGATGGTAAATTTTCAGGTACTCCCGGCCAGAAGTATGATCCCATATTTCTTCCAAATTTAACATTGTTGACGCCTTGTGACTTGAACCAAGATATTCCACTTTGAATTAGTCTATGGCCAATTCTTTTATTTCGGTATTTTTCGTCAACAAAAATAAAAACAGTAGACCCATTTTTCTTTTCCTCAAAGACCTTACTTTTAACTGATATAAATCCGACTAATTTATCTTCAACGGTTTCCTTGAAAACTTTAGTATTGTTGTTTGTGTCGTTCCTTCCGAATAAAATATCTAAAAATTTTTCTTCAGGCATTGGCCACAATTCAAACTCTTTCGAATTTTTGTAGATTTTATATGTTTCATCCATATTTACGTTTATTTTAATCTAAAAGAGAAGTTCGATATTAGAATTTCAGGACTCGTGAGTAAATAGTCCTATAGTTGGTAGAAGGGGTATGGTATAGTTTTGGTATGCTTGACTTGGAAGACACAAAAGAATTTCAAATAAATAACACTGAACAACTACGTGATAGTACGGAAATTAAGGATCTTCCATATGGTATCGGTGTTGTTGATGGTCAAGAAGCTGGGTTTTATGATGATGTTCAGGTGTTGCTGGCGGAAATCATCTTGAATCTTCAAGAAAAAAACGAGATTAGAGAACGGTTAAATCAAAAGAGCTTTGACCCAAATTCAGTTTATTTTTTAATAAGCGAAATGGAGAGTGAGGATCAAGTAGCGGTATTTGAAGTGCTACTGCAGAATTACCCAAATATTTGTTGGTTTCGAGGAGGAAACCTGAATACAGCAACAGATGTTAGAAGAAGAGTGATAAATAGAGACGGAATACCTGATGATAACAATCTGATTGTTCTAGATGCACCTTTTGGGGTGTTGGGAGAGCCATCACAAATGGCACCTCTAGCTATGAGAGGTGATAATCTACAGCTTCGTGATTGGCCAGGAATATATGTAGTGTTTCTGAGAGACATTGTTTCTGGATTGAAAAATGGCTCTATTGAGGTACGAACTGGGCACGGAAATGATTTGATGATTGATTTCCCACATACTAAACACGAAGATGTAAAAACAAAGACAGAAAAATATTATAGATGGATGAAAGAGGTGGTGGTTTTTTATGATGTTAAGGATATGTCTAAAGATAAAGGCGAAACAGAAAATAAATCTATGAATGCTCAATTCAGTTTGGTAGACAAATGTATAAGAGTTGACGACAGAGATGAAAGGATTAGGCGTTTACGAGAAAAGTTGATAAGGTAGTTGAACTTTGGAAATTATCTTCTCAGTGTAGAATACTTTAAATGGGCATTAAGGAATATGAGCAGACTCTCGCGTTTCCGTTGAAAAAGGCAACAGTCCTACTTCTTTTGAAAGACAGCAAAATCTTACTTGCAATGAAAAAGAGAGGCTTTGGTATGGGTAAGTGGAATGGGGTTGGCGGGAAACCTGACGTGGACGAAGATATTGTAGCTACAGCCGTAAGAGAGTCGCAAGAGGAAATTGGTGTCACTCCTTTGAATCCCTGTAAAGTTGCTTTATTTAAATATTATTTTCCACATGATAATTTTGGTATGCAGGTTTGGATATTTACAGCGGTTGAGTGGAACGGCGAGCCCACGGAAACAGAAGAGATGAGACCATTGTGGTTTAACCATAAAGATATTCCGTATGATCAAATGTGGTCTGATGACGAAGTTTGGATGCCGGAAATTTTGGCGGGTAAATTGCTGAGTGGTAGTTTTATGTTTGATAAGGAGGGGAAAATACTGGACTACTATATTGAGGAAGTTGAGTCTATTGAATGATTTTATAGATTTTATTGGGTGAAGTTAAAAAAAGGCTAACAATGATTTGATATCATCGTGGTGGTGTATTTGATCTTTTGTTGCTGGTTGTCTATAGTAGCTTTATGAGTTTAAAAAATGTTTTGGTCGTTTTGCTCGGAGTTTCTGGAGTGTATTTTTTGTTGTTTCATGCAGATCCGTTTCCATTTAGTCACAACGCTATTGGGCTTCCACCATACCACGCTGTTCATAGTGTCTTTGGTGTTTTGTTGCTTGGATTTGCTTGGTATTTTGGGAAAAGGAAATAGTTTATATATCAGTTTTTGGAAGAGCAAAATTTTGGCGTGTACAATTAGCCTTCTTAATATCATTTTCGTTATTGGAGTAGAATTAGGTTATGAATAAAAACCCTGTAGCCAATGCGCTCGGAGCGGCTTCATACATTTTTGTTGTTGTGAGTTTGATGAACTTTGTAACGCGCCCATTGCGAGACAAACCCGATACTTTTTTTGCGCCAATCTCAGCTTTGTTTGTACTAACATTATCAGCCGCTGTCATGGCATATTTGTTTTTCTATCAGCCAATTTTGCTCTTAATAGAAGGTAAGAAGATAGAAGCTGTAAATTTTTTTGTTAAAACAGTAGGAATTTTTGGTGCAGTAACAGGATTGGTTTTGTTTTTGCTGTACTTGGGAGTTGTTTGATTTGTTGGCAAATAGGTCTGGTTAGTAAAAACAAAGGTGTATAGAGAATATAAAAAAACCCTTCTTTAGTGAAGGGTTTGGATGACCTATTAACGATTGGCAAAAATGTAGTTTTCAAAGTGAATAAGTAGATCATCCTTCTCTTTATGGAGAGCGACCAGAATGTCGCGGATTGAAATCATACCGATTAGTTTGTAGTCGTCAATTACAGGGAGGTGGCGGAAATGACCCCTTTCCATTAAGTCAAGACAAACCTCTAAATCGTAGCTTGGAAAAACAATGGTAGGATTTGGAGTCATAATTTGAGAAACTTTGGTATTTTTAGGGTTTAGCCCTTGCGCAACCAATTTTGTAGCAATGTCTCGTTCTGAGATGATGCCGACCAAGTGACCATCTTTTAAAACAGGTAGGGCGCCAATTCTTTTTTCGGCTATTTTTTTAGCAGCTTCCTCAACTGATGTTGAATGGTTGACAGTGTGAACCTTTTCACTAACCGAGTGGGCAATTCTTAACATGTGACCAACGTCCATTTTTTCTCCTCTTTTTTTAAAGTGTAGAGAAGAATTTTAGCATGAAGACTGGTTTAAATTAAAGTTTCCAGTGTAAAAGTCTAAGGGGTGTTTATGGAAAGTTTTTCTCTTATGGCAAATGGCTAAGGGCTATCATCTTTTAAAAGATAAAAAGGTACTCTAGGAGAGTACCTTTTTTGATGGTCTTACTTTTTTGTTTTGGCTGCAAAAATCATCAATATATTCAAGAATGTTTACGGTCGCTTCCCAGCCAAATTCCTCTCTTGCTTTGTTTGGAGCTTCACCAGATTCTGCTCTACCAGGGTAGCCGTCAATAAACTCGATATTGTTACCAAAAGATTCCGCAATCTCTAGTACTGAATAGCTATTAGTATTTCCTAGTGCGTAACCATCTCCATTGCCTTTTTGGGCAACTTGGATGATGCCGCGGGCTAAGTCGCCAACGTAGGTGAAGTTGCGTTTTTGAGTACCAGGCTTAACTACTTTGAGCTTTTCTCCATTTAACCAAGCTCTTTCGTATTTGGCGATTAAGGTGCCATAGTTTGGATCGCTGTTTTCGCGTGGACCGAAAGCATTGTAAAAATAGCATATTGCGTAAGGTAAACCAAACCACGCTCCGTAGTTGTTGATGAGGTCGACGTTTGTAGCTTTGGAAAAAGAGTATGGGTTTTGATTTCTGCCATTTCCTTCAATGGCAAACTTGGTGCTTGAGGCGGCGTAGACAAGTTTGCTCACTTTTTTTTGGCGGCAAAACTCGACTACTTGAAAAGTACCGAGAATGTTCATATCGTAGACCTTTTCAATATCTTGAAATGATGGGGCAATGCGGGCATATTCACCAAGGTGAAAGATAATGTCTGGTGTTTCTTTGATGTGTTTAAAGATGTCTTTTGTGTGACCTACACGATATTCTGCACCAACAATATGATTTTCAACTTTACCAGTAAAATAGTTATCTAGTGAGATAACATTATTGTTTGGATCTGTACTAATTAGCTGTTCGATAATGTGAGAGCCTACATGACCAGCTCCACCTGTAACTAAAATTGTTTTCATTTTTTGTCTCCTTAATGTTCTAGTAGTGTATTTTAGCATTTAGAGAAATACTAGGATCAATGGAGATAGTGATGATTGATGGTTTAGAATTGATTAATGAGTGAGAAGAGACCTTTTCCTAATATTATTAGTTTCTGGAAGTTGTTAGGTCCATCATTTTTAGTACTCGCAATGGGGTTAGGGTCTGGTGAGGTGATTTTGTGGCCATACTTAGTCTCTCAGTATGGATTGGGGATTGCTTGGGGGGCGTTGCTTGGAATTTCGATGCAGTTTTTTGTAAACATGGAGATAGAGCGATATGCTCTGATTAAGGGGGAAAGTGTTTTTGTGGGGTTGTTTAAGAAAGTGAAATGGAGTGGGGGGTGGTTTATATTCTCGACGTTTGTGGGGTTTGGTTTACCCGGAATTGTTGCTGCGTCGGCAAAGATGGTCGGACATGTATTTGGTGTTGATCAATATAAGTATTTAGCAATTTGTTTTTTGATTTTCATGGGATTGGTTTTGACTTTGAATCAAAGTGTTTATAGAACCATGGAGACAATTACAAAACTAATGATTGTAATTTGTGTTCCCTTAATACTATTATTGGTTGTTATTGTTGTTGATGGTGAGACTTGGAAAGCTTTGTTTGGTGGTTTGGTCGGAAAAGGAGAAGGTTTTAGATTTTTACCTCATGGAATTAGTGTGGCGACTTTTTTGGCGGCATTTGCTTATTCTGGAGCAGGGGGAAATCTTAACTTAACACAATCAATTTATATAAAAGAGAAGGGCTACGGAATGGGTAAGTATTCTCAGAAGTTGTCTGGACTACTTAGAAAAAACGAAGAAGTATCAATACAAATGACGGGAGTTGACTTTGAAGACAATGTGGAAAGTAGGTTGAACTTTCGAAAATGGTGGAACATGATAAACATGGAGCATTTAATTGTCTTTTGGGGAATGGGTTTGCTGTCAATGTTTTTGTTGATGTTACTTTCATACTCCACAACTTTTGGAAAAACAAGTTCAGAAGGAATCAGTTTTGTAATAGACCAAGCAAATTCCATATCTTTACTTTATGGTGGATTGGTAGGAGCTGCTGTTTTGTTTGTTTTAGGTCTTTTACTGTTTCAAACACAGATGGGTATTTTGGATTCGACAAGTCGAATAATGGGCGAGAATTTGGCACTGATACGAGGAGCTGGTGATGGTCGTAAAATGAATCTTTC
Source organism: Candidatus Collierbacteria bacterium RIFOXYD1_FULL_40_9 (assembly GCA_001776275.1). Taxonomy (GTDB): domain Bacteria; phylum Patescibacteriota; class Microgenomatia; order UBA1400; family MFAQ01; genus MFAQ01. Next base: position 32,422 of record MFAQ01000002.1, on the reverse strand, counting down.
AAGAATTTACTTCATGTTTGTTTGGTTACAAGTGGTGTTTGGAGTGGTTTTATTTTTAATGGATTATAAAGAGCCAAGGTTTTTGATTGTTTTGGGTGCTGTGATAAACGCATTCGCGATGTTAGTTCATGTAATTTTAGTTAGATATCTAAATCAGATAACATTTAAAGGTGTGTTTGCTACTTCTCTTTGGCGAAAAATTATCTTGTTGGTAGTGATTGCTTTTTTTGCTTTTTTTAGCGTTTACAACATCTATACTAGTGTTTTCTGAAGATAGTTTAAGTGTTTTTGTCTTTCGTTTTTAAAATTATTATGCTTAACACCGTATTTGTTGATGAGGTTGGTAATATGTTTGGCTCCGAGGTAGTGGGGAATGCTGACAAAAGAAGCACCTTGCTGGTAGAGATTTTGTGCCTCTTGGTTGTTATGAGAAATGGTAATAAAGGTAACTTGGGGGTTATTTCGTTTTGCTTCTTTGAGGATTAGGGAGTTGGTTTGGAAGTCTGGGATTGTGGAGATGATCAGTTTTACTGTCTTCAAGTTAAGATCTTCTAGAAAGTCAATGTCGGAAGCGTCACCAATAAGATAAGGTAGTTTTTTGCGTTCTAGAAGCAGGGCTCTTTCTGGGTTGAGATCCACCACCAAAAAGCATCGGTTATTTTTTTGAAAATGGTTGGTGAAATGAGTACCAACCCTGTCAAATCCAAAAAGAAGGGTGTCATAGTTTTGGTTTTGATTTTCTTTGTAGTGATTATTTTTTTTGAGTTCTAAGATTTTTAGAAGAAACTCTACTTTTTCAAAGATTTTTTCGGCATAGATGATAAAGTAAGTGGAAATAGAGATGGTAATTAGTCCAACAATAGTAATAAGTGACAAAGTATCCTTGGATATATGTTTTAAGTTAAAGCCGAGGGTAGCAAGAATAAGTGAGAATTCGCTAATTTGAGCAACTGTTAAACCGGCAAGAAAACTGGTTTTGCGTTTGTGTCCGAGAAGATTCATGATAATGACAACAATAAAAGGGTTGCCGATGAGTACAAAAAGAGAGAAGATAATGGCTTGGGGAATAATTTTGTCTAAGTTTTCAAAACTCATATGAGAACCGAGTAGGACAAAGAAAATGGTGATAAAGAAATCTCTTATTGGTTTTAGTCTAGATGAGATTTCGTAAGCTAACTGACTACTGGAAAGACTGACCCCGGCTATGAGTGAGCCAATTTCGATTGAGAAACCGAGAAGATAAAAAACGCTTCCTAGACCTAAGCCCCAGGTGATTGAGAATAAGAAAAGAAGCTCCTGGTTGCTGGAAATATATTTGGTAATTTTTGGGAGAAGTATGTGGTTAAAAACAATTAGTACAACGCAAAGAATGAAAAACTTGATAACTAAACTAGTGATTGTATTTGGGGATGTGTTTTGACTCGTACCACTGGAAACAAAAAGGAGTATAAGCGAGGCAATGACATCTTGAACAAGAAGAAAGCCAATAGCAATTTTACCGTAGAGTTTTTGAAAATCACCTTTGTCTGAGAGGAGCTTGAGAACAATAATGGTGCTACTAAAAGTTAGAGCAATTGACACATAAAGGGCAGAAACATGGTTTAGCCCCAGAAAAACAGAGATGAAGTACCCTATTAGTGAAGTAAAAATAACTTGTAAAACACCTGTATATAGTGAAACTTTCCCCACCTCTTTGATGACTTTGGGATTTAAGTTTAAGCCAACAATAAAAAGAAGAATACTGATGCCAACTTTTGAAAAAATATCTAAAGCATCCCCTGACTTGAGAATATTAAATGCTAGTGGTCCAGCAAGGATACCAGAGAGAATGTAAGCAATAATTAGCGGCTGTTTTAGTATTTTGGCAAGAACAGAAAGAGATGTGGTGAGGATTAAGACTTTTGAGAGTTCAGTAAAAAGTTCCATAAATTAGATGAGTGTTGTAAGTGTAAGAATAACTAACCCTAGAATAATTCTATAGTAACCAAAATAGATAAAGCGGCTTTCTGTGGAGATAAAAGCAATAAACTTTGTAACTACTATTTTGGCAGAGAAAAAAGAGATGAGGGCACCAACAAGAAAGTGGGGGAGAAAAGGCATTTGGTTTATAAGGACATTTCTGGACTGGTAGAGGTCTAGAGCTGTGGCAGAAAGTATGGTTGGAATGGCTAACAAAAAGGAATAACGGATTGAATCTTTTAAGCTTTGCCTGGCAAGCAGACCCCCTATTATTACCATTAGAGCACGACTGGATCCTGGAATGATGGAGACTGCCTGTAGAGTACCAATAAGGATTGATTTTTTTAGATCAATTTTGGTTGATGTTTTTGGATCTTTTAAAAAGAAAATGATAATGCCACCGATGATTAAACTTAGGCAAACGAGAAAAATGCTATTTAAGAGATATTCTTTGATGAGAGGGTATAGAGTAAATCCAATAATAGCAGTAGGCAAAAAGGAGAAAAACAAATTAACAAGGATTTGCCTATTTTTTGCAAGCTCACTTTTATATTGATTAATGACAGCAAGGATAGCACCTGACTGAATAAAAATATTGAAAGATGAGATGAGGTCGCTATGTTCTATCTTAAAGATATAATTTAGAACAATTAGGTGTCCTGTTGAGGATATAGGCAAAAACTCGGTTAGCCCCTCAAGAATGGAAGCAACAATTGTGTAAAGCCAGGACATAGTGTTTTCATTATATATAAAACACGTTGGATGATAATGATAAGATGGATATAGTGAAAAAGAAAACAAAAAAAAGTGTTTCACCACTACTGTTTTTGGTGATTGTGTTTGGGGTTTTATACTTGGTGTTGGCAGTTACCCAAAAACACTCAGAGAGGGTACTAAGTTATAACAGTGGTAGCAATAATAATGGCAATGGGAACGGAAACGGATATGGGAGTGGAAAAAACAACGACGATGAGGATAATAATGGTGGTTACCAGTCACCCACACCTACCTATGTGCAGCCGACCTTAAACATTACAACTTATCCGACTGTGGTAAATTCTCCAACTTATGTTAAAACTACAGCTATTCAGCCCACTGTTTATTTGACGGCGACGCCAACCACACAACCGGTTTTGCCGACTGAATCTTTAGAAAATTCTACTAACCAGAACCCTACACCTAATAATAGTAGTTCTGGAACGGACAATTCCGAGTCAGGTAAGGAGTACCAGAAAGAGGTGGAGGTTGTGGTTGTACCCGTTTCTGAGAGGTCAGTAATATCTACGGTAACAAGTAATTCCAATGGTCGCGTGGTGATACCAACTAAAAGTATCTTTAAAAAGATAGAAAACAAGATTAGAGGAACTGGTGGTAGTGGTCAATTTTTGACTAAGCCAAAAAGTACAGTTACTCCTACGCCAACACAAAAAGATGATAGTTTTAACCCTCCAGTAGTATTGGGACCAGATAGTAGTATTTTTTATATGCTTACTGATACGGAACTATTGCTTGGAGCAGTAGATAAAGAGGACAAGAGAATAAATGTCGACGAGGCAGAACTTAGGGGAGCAGAAATCACTATGGATAAAGTATTAAAAAAGAAGGGGCTGGACCTTGGAGTTTCATCTGGAGGCAGCCTGGTCTTAACAGAAAACGGGGTTCGGTCTTATTTTCAACTGCCAGTTTTTGTGGATGTCTTTAGTCATGAAATTAGTGTAGATACGGCCAGTGGAAAGAAGCAAATAAAGACGACTCCGGCAAAGGCGATTGTAAATGCGATTGAATCTGGATATTTGGAAGATATAGACAGGAAAGCTAAAATAACGATGGAAGTTATTAAGGGGAGTGAATTGGTATATAGAGTACAAGGTTACGAAGACTTTAAGGTTTTTGGGCGCTTTGACGCCAGAGGTACCCAGTATGTATACGTTGATGTTGAGTCTGGCGAGGTAAAAGAGGGTAATCAGCCTTTGTTGTCTAAGGTGTTGAAGATGATTTCGTTGTAGATAAGTATTTTTTTATATAAAAACCCCGCCTTTTGGCGGGGTTGTCGGAAATTAAGCGATGAAACTATTTGGAGCGACAGTGGTTTGGGAAGCTCGAACAAGACTTTTAGAGAAAGTTCCCATGAGTTTGCGAATATTCCCATGAAGGGCGTCGTGTTCTGCACAATTTGGGAAACCCATGGCTTTGGCAGCTTTAGGTCCAAAGCCAACACCGAAAGCGAAGAGGGTGAAGTAATACCCTTCTGCGAGATTGACTTCGTTTTTGATTTCTTGAGGGTCTGTACGGCTGGCGTTATCACCTCCGTCAGTAAAAACAGCAACTGCAACTTTAGGGGTGATGCCACTAAGACTGAGTTGTTTTGCGTATGCCATTACTCCGGCATGAGGATCGGTAATTCCTGTGTAAACTGTGTCAAAGAGATTGGTGATTCCATCAGTCTTGCACAGATTGCGATCGAGAGGGGTGACATCGTCGATGGGCACAAAACCATCGAGTACAATGAAACCACTTTTGCTGTTAAATAGCCATGTTGATATCAAGAACTCGTTTTCAGACGCAGAGTCTTTGAGGGCTTTGATGTTTTCTCTTTCTGCTTTGATTAGCTCGTCAATATGGTCGTCCATAGAAGGAGTGATGTCAAAGATGCGGAGAACAAGGAAGACTTGATCGCCATGTAGATCATCGGTGGTAGCATGTTGAACATTGGCAAGAGCGTGAGTGTTGCCGATGTTGGCAACTTGGATAATACTATTTGAGGTCATTTTTTATCTCCTTATTTAGCGAATCGGGTCGGTACTTTTGACTAGTTGGACACCTTTGGTGGTCATTTTGGACAGCTCGTCGTTAGCAATGCTTTCGAAGTCAACTCCCGGAGTTACGACCGAACTAGTACAGTCCATGAGGAAGCGAACTTTCTTGATTGCTTCTGGTTGATACTGTTCGAAGTAGCTGACCATCTGTTTCATGGAGTTGAGAACACAGTGGCTCTTGGCTTGACCGGCCACATAGATTAGATCGTTTTGAGCAATCAGTCGCAAGGTGTTTGGGTCAAGCTGAGTACTGGTGTCATTTGGATCGGGCACTTCGGCGTTGAAGATGCCAAAATGTTCAGTGCGATGGTTGCGACCTTTGGAGATGGTTTCTGGAATGGCGTAACGGGCGATGGAGTGATAGGTGATGGCTTCCGAAAGTTGAGGTACAAGATTGTGACCTGTGGTACCCTCGATACAGTGGTAGGGCCAAACCATCATGAATCCAAGCTTCTTGACGTAGTCGACTGACCATTTGGGGTCGATAACAGGCTTCCAGACTTGCTTACGAACATCTTCGTAGGTAATAAGAGTGGCTTTTTTGCCATCTGGGGTGTTATTGTTGCGATCGCGCCACCAAATTGGGAAGAAAATGTGGATAAGTTGGTGAGTGTCTAGAGAGGTGGTGATATTAGTGATGCTTTCGAGGTTGCCGTAGATAAACTCAACTAAACGTTTGGCGTCGTCAACAGCTCCTGCAACAGGAAGATTGCCATCTGGTGCAACGAAGTCTATTTGATTGTCGATGTTGATAAGGCAGATCTTGGTGCGATCGTTAACTGCGGGCTTAAAAGATCTGGAAAGAGCGGCGTCTTCAAACTCTGCAGTTCGAGGAACATAATAGAGATCTTGAAAATCAGAAGGGCGATATGGGGTATTCATTTTTTTTCTCCTTGATATTTTTCTAGTTAAGAATTAGTTGATGAACGGACTTGTTGTTGACTAACAACAAGCCTTGTTGAAAAAGATAAAGTGTGTGGTTGCTATTGACAAGTTTGTTGGTGCCACTGAAGTTGGCAAGACTGTTGTCAGACAGCTTGAGTCGGACGACACCTTGATCTGTTGGGTAAATAAGATTGCCTTTGGAGAAACCTAGTCCGTGAAGACTTTCACCAGGTAAACTGCTGATTTCATAACGATTGGAGAAAAGAATCTGTCCGTTGAAATTAAGGTGTTCAATGCGGACGTACTCTTTTCCTTGAAGTTTGGTGTGTCTTTGAACTAGTATTTCTTTTGATCCATACTTGATACTAATATCAAGCAAGCCCTCACCTGTTTCAAGAGATGGTAGTTTGAGATCTGTAGAAAAACCTTCGCGACTGAGCCAGAAAAACTGCTGGCGAAGAACACGGTAGAAACCAAGGCAGACAAATTCTTTGTCACTGTTGCTTGAGAACCAGGTTTGGTTGGGCATGACTTGTCGAAGCGGTTGGTGTAAGAATTGGTCGTGAAAGATGGTTGTATCTATTAGTTGAGAGCCGATAACGTGAATGACGTGTTGATTGTTGACTCTAAACATTGCTTGATTGTTGCCTGCATAGATATCGGTAACGAGTTCGCCGTGTAGTTCGAGGTTGTCACTGTTTACGCGATACACTTGTAGAACGTTTGACTGACTATCGTTTATGACGACCAGTTTTGAACTGGCGTCTATTCTCATACCTTTTTGGTAGTTGAATGATGAAACTTGTTGAACACCGTATTGATTGAGGATGTAGAGAGTTGCAATATTTTTGTCAACAGTAATGATTAATAGAGTGTCGGCGTTTTCAAGTTTGTGAAAGATAATTTGACCTGTGACCTTTAAGAGCTCTTTGTATGTGACTGAGCCAGGGATTGTAATGTTTAGAGCTGCTTGGTTTTGCTCTTGGCAAGTTGGACAAGTTCTACGATTACGCGGATATTCTTGTTGGCAAGATGGACAAGTAACCAAAGAATTTACAAATTGCTCAAGGACTTGTCTTGGGAATGTTCCAATTTGACCTTTTTTGAAAAACTGGTGAAAAATTTGAGACAGGTCGTCAGTGATAACTTCCGGTTTTAATCCAACTGCTGGGTAAATAACTCCTTTATCGTGGACTGTAATCTTTTTTTGAGCGCGAACTGGAAGATTGTTGAATGTTGGGTGGGTACCACCGTAAGGGTGAACCTTAAGGAGTCCTCGGTGAAGCAAAACAGAGAAAGCATACCAGTCGTCTTCAGGGGTGAAATAAGCTTTTTGAGATAGATCAACTCCATAAAGACGAGGGTTTAAGAAGTTTTCGGTGGCTACGCCACAAGGCCAGTTTCCAAATTGCCAACTGTCAACATCGATACCAACGGCTTGTCCGCTTTTGTAGAGGTTGTTCAGGTCATTTAGATCACCTTCGACAATACCCTGAGGATGAAGGGTGTTGAGTATGTCAATTTGTTGGAGATGAAGATCAGAAACAATTTTAGCTCCGATGCCTTCCTTGAGGCAGTGTTTGCGATCTGAGAGCTTACGGAAAGGAGAAGCACCCTTGAAAAAAGGCATGCGAAAACCGACAATTTGGCTACGACTATTAAAGACAATTTCGGTGGGGGCGGCAACATTCTTGGGCAAACGAAAATTGCGATTCAGAAAGTCGGTTAGTTTTTGACCGTGTTGCTTGGTAGGATTTTCGTAGACTT
>MFAQ01000002.1:20616-24891 GCA_001776275.1 Candidatus Collierbacteria bacterium RIFOXYD1_FULL_40_9 | reverse complement strand
TTCTCCACCTGAGCCAACTAAGTCACCATCATCAAGCACCAAACGGTCTTGCGACTTTGTATATACGACGGTCATGTTTTATTCTCCTTTCTTTTCTAAAACTGCGAGCGATGCGTCATCGAGGAGTTTATGGTCGACTTTGGACCAGACATTTAGATTGCGTTGAATCTGGTTGGGATGATGATGGTTCCAAAACAAAGGAATCAATTCCTGATTAGCAACAAAGGCATCGGAGCCGATAGCAATCTTTTGAGTATTGTTTGGATCGAACTCGGTAACCTCAAAACCTTGAGAAAGTTGACTAGGATTTATTTTGAGATGTTGAGGAATAAGGAGGTAGCCTGGGTATGGAGGCATGTCTTCGTAGTCGAAGGTAAAAACTTGGTTGTCGATGATAATTATCCCGTCACCGTATCGGAGTATCAGACCATATTTTGGTGTGACGATAAGAGCAAGGACTGTGCACAGTAAATTAAAGTTTACAAATTCGACTTTTTCCTGTACAGAAAAAAAACTTTGATTGACTAGGATGGATTGATAGTACTGAATTAAGTCATCAAAAAGAAAACGGGGAATTATCGGAGCGTGGTAGTTCTCAGATAGATACTGATAGGTTCGACGTAGTAAGAAGTCAACGGTTAGTTGCGAGCCAACTTCACTGTGAACAAGATGAGGGTTGGATTTGGCAACACTACTACCATCTGCAATAACAACTATGGAGTATTGACCGTCGCCAAGCTCAAACTGTTTGGAGGCGATTGCGTCTTGACAGTTTTTCCCAGCTTGAAGATGGTCGTACCCTATAACTTTACCTGTTTTGAGATCAAAATTAGGCATAAAACCTCACTTTTTAGTTATCAAAGTACATGAATTTAGTGTATTCTGGACACTATGTTATCAGGTCGACTTGTAATTGTCAATAGCGATATTTTTGCAGAGAATTTATTTTTGTGTCATAATGGTTTTATTAAAAGTTAGTAAAAAAACAAAAAAATGCCTGCCAAAAAAAATAACATGAATTTGTTTGCTGCTGTTGGGGCTGCCGTTTTGGGTGTAGCTGCCGGAGTAGCGGGAATGTTCCTTAGTAAAAAAGAAAACAGAGAGAAAGTTGTCTCTGAAGTAAAGAAAGTGGTTAAAAAAGGCAAAGCTCAAGTAGCAAAAGCCAAAAAGAAAGTTTTAAAGAAGAAAAAGAGATAAAAAACGGTTGACACCGAATTGATCTTTGATAAGTGAGGGGTTTAAACCCTCACTTTTTATTTTGTCTAAATTGTGCGAGTCATCTATTTCAATAAGACAGTTTATTTTTTTCTGGAACTTTGGAAGTTGTAGGATTATTTTGTTTATAATTTCGGTACCATCTTTTCCGCCGTCTAATGCAAGAATTGGCTCGTAATTTTTGACACTGTTTTGGAGGCTAGCTATTCTTTCGTTTGGGACATAAGGGGGATTGGAAATAATGAGATCAAAATTGAGATCCTTTGGAAAATTGTTGAATAAATCTGAATGAATAAAGTTGGCATTTGCTATTTTTTTTGGCAAGAAATTGTAATAATTTTTTTTGGCAATATCTAGCGCGTCTTTGGAGATGTCTGAGAAATAAATATGAAAATCGATATTTCTTTTGGCCAGCTCCAGTGCGAGCGAAATACCTATACTGCCTGAGCCGGTACAAAGGTCGGCGATGACTATTTTTTCTTTGTTTTTAAAATTGGTTAGGATGTTTTCCAGAGCAAGGTCGACGAGTTGTTCGGTTTCAATTCTCGGGATAAGAGTGTTTTGATCGATATAGAAATTTAATCCTCTGAATTCTGCTACGTTTACCAAATACTCTATTGGTATATCGGTTGGTATTGAAGTATTGGAAAAATCAAAATTATGTCTTGTGAGAAAGTTTTTTTCGTAGGGAGTAAGTTGGCGGGACATGGGGGTATTATAGCCGGGGTAAAAGACTTAGGGGGTGGAGAAAGTGTATTGCCCTGTCTGAATATTTTTTCCGAGAGGATCGATAACTATGATGTATTTGTAGCTAGTGCTAGGTGCTAGACCTTTTACTTGAAGGATGTGGTTGGTGTCTGGGGTTTCGGAGACAGTATAGGTTTTGTTTACTCCAGAAACAAATATAATTTTGGTGGTTACTTGGTTGGAAGTAGAAAATGATATTAAGACCTCTGTGTCAGAGAGAGGTGTAACAAGAGGGGTACTTGTGAGCTCAGATGCTTTTATTCTTGTCTCTTTGGAGTTATTTACTTCTCTTATTAGACTTGGTAGAACTGTTACTGAAGTAAACAGGATAAATAGTGGAATGATAACTGCGAAGGCTGTTTTTAAGGGAATTCCCCAAAGTTTATGATAGTTAACCTTGGCATCTTGGGCCTTTTTGAAATAAAGAAGATCTCCTTTGGGAAAGAAATCGCCATGACTATTAGGGCAGTTATAGACTGTGACAGTTTTTGGTATACCTTCGTCGTCTTGAATAGCGAACATGATTTGTCCACAGTGAGGACATTTAATTTCTGATCTTAACTGATTGTGTTTTTTTGGTAGAACAGAGTCAATATTGTGGGCTGTTTCGGTAGAAATAAAATTGACTAAGTAGTTTTCTAGGAAGTGGCCACCGCAGTCTAGGCATTCATAAATATTTTTTTCTTTACCGTCTGTTGTATTTATAGCTAAGAGATTTAAGGTCTCGTTGCATTGAGGGCAGGTCATATCTTCATTGTATAAAGTTAAAAGTCAAATATCAAAGATCAAAAGTAAGGTAAACTGGATATATGAAATTGAAGTTTTTGGGCGCATCGGGGACAGTAACAGGTTCCTGTTATTTTTTGAGGGGGGAGAATACCGGTGTAATGATTGATTGTGGAATGTTTCAAGGGGTTAAGGAGGTAGATGAGCTAAATTTTGCTAAACCAAATATTGATTTTGGAAAGCTAAATGCGATTGTTTTGACCCATGCCCACCTGGATCACTGTGGACGACTTCCTCTACTACTTAAATATGGCTTTGATGGTGCCGTGTATATGAACGAACCGACGAGAGCCTTGGCGGAAATTGTAATGCTTGATAGTGCCAAAATTGCCAGAGAAGATGCAACTAATACGATGTATGAGGAGGACGATGTTTATCGTTTTCTTAAAAAGGTGGTTTTGGTCGATTATCACAGCCCGTTTGAAATAGGGGACTTTGAGGTGACGATGTATGATGCTGGCCATATTCTTGGGTCGACAAGCCTACTTTTTGTAGAAAAAAGTACAGGTAAAAAGTTACTTTTTAGCGGGGACTTGGGTAACACCCCAGAGCCACTTTTGATGCCGACGGAAATTGTGAAATCGGCCGACTTTGTGGTCATGGAGTCTACTTATGGTGATGAAAAACACCCAGCTGGGGATGAGGCAGACATAATCGCTCAAATTGTTGCTGATGCAGAGAGAGTTGGAGGAGTAATAATTATTCCTTCTTTTTCAATTCAGAGAGCGCAAGAGTTGTTGTATGTTTTTGATCAACTAAAAAAGGATGGCAGAGTAAGTGAAGAGACGGTTGTCCTTTTGGATTCGCCTATGGCACTTAGGACCACAGAAGTATACAAGGACTATCCTGGGCTATATAGTCAGAAATTAAAGACACAAGCTAAGAAGGATGATCCGTTTGATTTTCCTGGCTTAATGCTTTGTGACAATGTGGAAAAGAGTAAACAAATAAAAAATTACCCTGGAACAAAAGTAATAATTGCCGGGAGTGGAATGATGACCGGAGGAAGAATACTACACCATGCAATTAACTATTTGCCTGATCCCAAAAATACTTTGATTTTTGTTGGTTTTCAAGCAGAAGGGACACTGGGTAGAGATATTAAGTCTGGTAAGAAAGAAATTAATATATGGGGGAATAACATAGAGGTAAGAGCAGAAATTAAGGAAATCAAAACAATGAGCTCGCATGCTGATCAGGATCAGCTTAAAAGCTGGCTTTCTAAAATAGATGGGGTAAAAAAAATTTATTTAACTCATGGTGAAGATATTGCTCGTTTGGTTTTAAAAGAGATCATTAAGAACGATTACGGCGATAGTGTTGATGTAAAAATGCCTAACCTAGATGAAGAATTTGAGTTATAACTAATATAGTGATGAAAAATATATTGCTATCTTTTTTAATTGTTTTGGTTTTTGGATTAGTGGGTTTTGTTTATGCTTATGACCTAACCTTAACAAAGATTGGAACACTGTCTACTATTGGGGCTGATTATAGTTTGGTCTCATACACGGGTTCTGTTCCTGG
>MFAQ01000002.1:19811-20605 GCA_001776275.1 Candidatus Collierbacteria bacterium RIFOXYD1_FULL_40_9 | reverse complement strand
GCGGCGACAGTAGCGATAAAAATAAACACCACAACGACAAATGTAATTGCGGCAACGGCCAGTGGTATTTGGAGTTATGCACCCACTTCACTAAACAGTGGAGATAATACAGTAGTAATCACTTCTGGAACACAATCTCTAAACTTTGTTATTCGTTATAGTGCAACGGTGACTACAACCGTTTCAACATCATCGTCGACGGTAACAGAACTTCCAGAAAGTGGGACTTGGGAGAATATATTGTTTGGAGTGTTGGCGGGATTTGGAGTAATTGGCATTGGGTTTTGGGCGAAGAAAAGGATGCACGTTTGGGAACATGGGAGATAGTTTTACATTTTGGGAAGGTAGTGGTTTAATGGGGGAACTATGAAGAAAAGAGTAGAGGTGATTTACGATATTGAGACGAAAAAGATTTTTGACGATATTAGTACAAATAATCCGGCTGACTTAGGTATTTCTATTGTTTCGGCATATAGACGGGAAGTTGACGAATTGGGAAATGAAGTAGTTGGAGAAATGAGGAGTTTTTGGGAAAATGAGTTTGAGCAAATGTGGAGCTGGTTTGAAGAGGCTGACAGGATAATTGGCTATAACTCTTTTGGTTTTGATAATCCAGCAATGAACGGGGTCTACACTAAGGGTGATTTTACTAAACTAAAACACTTTGATATTTTGGAGGAAATAAGAAAAGTTTTTGGACACCGAGTAAAGCTGGACAGTGTGGCAAAAGAGTGTTTGGGGGTGGGTAAGATGGCAGACGGACTAGATGCGGTGAGATGGTGGAGTATGGGGGA
>MFAQ01000002.1:9991-19768 GCA_001776275.1 Candidatus Collierbacteria bacterium RIFOXYD1_FULL_40_9 | reverse complement strand
ACGGAAAAACAAAAGACTGAAGTTTAAAGATAGGTGGAACGAGATGAGAGAGATAGAGGTGGACTTTTCGTACCCACCTGAAGTAGTGCCAGAAAAACCTCCAGAGGTTCAGATGGGATTGTTTTAGATTTTTAAGATAAATGTTTGAAGAAACCAACTCACACCAAATAGTTTTCAAGAAAATTGATGGGGGTGTGGGTAAAGAGTATGGTGTTAGCAAGGTTGAAAGTTTTGGTAAAGGAATGGAATCTGTCAAATGGTTTGTTGAGATTAACATGGGTATGAAAAAAATCAGGATGCTTTTGAGAGATTTTGAAGTGAGCTATACTGGTAGGGCGGTTGAACTGGTTAAAGAGTATATGGAGAAATATAGAGCTTTTAAAAGTATCGGATTGCCTGTTCCAGAAACTATAAGGGTCTCTGAGGACGGTAAGAAGATATTGATGAGTGACGTTACAAACAGTGGTGAAAATTTTATCATTGACACACTTCATAATAAAGAAAGGGTTAGAGAGATAACAAACCTTAAAGATGTGTCTGATCAGGTAAGTAGTATTTCTAAGCGGGCACTTGAGGCCGGTTACGTAATAAGGGACAGCGGTTATTGTGTTGTTGTTAACAAAAAATCAGGTGTAGCTCAAGTAATGTTACTTGATCTAGGTGATGGTGTAGATTCCAAAGTGAAGGTGTCTAAATACTTAGAAAATGCGGAACAAAGTGAGGTGAAGATGGATGAGGATGAGTGGATGCAACACAAAGCAAAGAATGAGTGTAGTGCCTTTTTATATTTCCTTGGGTGGCATAGGAACTAGATAACGGTTGATACTTGGAGTATAATAGTCCAAGTATATGTTTACACTTACCAAAAGAGCGGATTACGGACTAGCACTACTTTCTATTTTGGCTGAAAAAGGCCGAGCTGGTCGTGTTTCCTTGAAAGAGCTGTCGGAGCTTGGTATGCCTAGGGCTTTTATGGCCAAAATAGCCATAGACTTGGTAGAGGCAGGAATTCTAAACTCCAAAGAGGGTAAGGGTGGAGGATTCGCCCTAAACTATGAGCCAAAGGAGATTCAAATAAAGGAGGCTTTGGAGGCGATTGAGGGGGAGGTAGAACCGGTTTGCTGCGGTGGTTGCCCAGTAGAGGGAGAGTGCGGACAACAAGACTTTATGAGTAGACTAACCAAAGATATAAATGGACTGCTGGAAAAATACACCTTGGAGGATCTAATTAAGTAGTATGTAGCATGTATTAAGTATTATGCATATAAAAATATGTTGGAAATAAAAAGTTTAAAAGTAGAAGTAGAAGAAAAAGAAATTCTTAAAGGTGTGGATATGGAGGTTAACAGTGGTGAAGTTGTAGCGTTGATGGGACCAAATGGGTCTGGTAAGTCGTCTTTGTCCAATGCTTTGATGGGGAACCCAGACTACACAATAACAGATGGAGAAATAATTTTTGAAGGGAAGAAGATAAACGACTTGACTCCAGATGAGAGAGCAAATATAGGAATTTTTATGGCTTTTCAGTACCCGGTCGCTATTCCTGGTGTTAAAGTCCGAGATGTGCTTATTGCTTCGCTTAGGGCTCAAATGAAAGAAGTAAAAGCGATAGATATAAAGAGAAAAGTGGAGGAAATTGCCAAGGAGTTGAGGATGAGTGATGACCTTTTGAGCCGAGGGCTAAACGAAGGGTTTAGTGGAGGAGAGAAGAAAAAAATGGAGATTCTGCAAATGAAGATTATGCAACCCAAGCTAGCTATCTTAGACGAAACAGATAGTGGTTTGGACTTGGATGCCTTAAATATTGTGGCAGAGGAAATTCAAACCCAGGTAAAAAACACAGGTATGTCAGTGATATTGATTACTCATTACCAGAGAATGTTAACTTTGGTAAATGTGGACAAGGTGGTTGTTTTAAAGAAAGGTTTGGTGGTAGATAAAGGTGGAAAAGAGTTGATTTCGGAATTAGAAAAAACTGGCTATAAAAAGTATGAGTAGATTTGCAGCCAAGAAGGTAGAAGAAGAAAATAACTTAGGTGGTATTGGAGACTCTTATGATTTGGGTCACTCAGATAAATTTGACTATGCCTACAAATCAGCAAAAGGTCTGTCTGAAGCTAGAATTCGAGAAATTTCGGCTTTAAAAGAAGAACCAGAGTGGATGCTAGATATTCGTTTAAAAGCGCTAAAGATTTTTTACGAGAAACTAATGCCTACTTGGGGAGGAGATATGTCTGCAATTAATTTTGATGAAATCTATTATTACCTAAAACCGCTTGCGAATGCTGGCAAAACCTGGGACGATGTGCCAGCAGAAATAAAAGCGACTTTTGAAAAGATTGGTGTACCGCAAGCTGAGAGAGAGGCTTTGGCTGGAGTAAAGAGTCAGTATGATTCGGAGGTTATTTATGGATCGCTTCGCAAGAGTCTATCTGATAAAGGTGTGGTTTTTTTGGGAATGGACGAAGGGCTTAAACAGTACCCGGAACTGGTAAAAGAATATTTTGGCAAGGTAATTCCGATGGGAGACAATAAATTGGCGGCATTGAATACTGCTGCTTGGTCTGGAGGATCTTTTATTTATGTTCCAAAAGGGGTAGATGTGGGGTTGCCGCTGCAAACTTATTTTAGAATTAATAGTGAAAATGCTGGGCAATTTGAGAGGACTCTGATTATTGTAGATGAAGGTGCAAACCTGCACTATATAGAAGGGTGTTCTGCACCTGCTTATTCTTCTGGTTCATTGCATGCGGCTGTAGTAGAGATTTTTGTAAAAAAGGGAGCCAAGATGCAGTACACAACGGTTCAGAACTGGTATAAAAATGTTTACAACTTAGTGACCAAAAGGGCTAGAGTGGAAGAAGAAGGGCTTATGCGCTGGATAGATGGAAACTTGGGTAGCAAGCTAACGATGAAGTACCCGTCTTGCTTGTTGGTTGGTAGAAAAGCTAGGGGGGAAATATTGTCTGTTGCTTGGGCTGGGGCTGATCAGCACCAAGATACAGGTGCAAAAATGATTCATTTGGCACCAGAAACAACTTCGCAAATTTTATCTAAATCGATTAGTAAAGGTGGGGGAAGAGCTACGTATAGAGGATTGGTTCACATTGCCAAAGGAGCTAAAGGGGCGAGGTCGAAGATTGTTTGTGATGCGCTGATATTGGACGAAAAATCTCGCTCGGATACTTACCCCACCAATAAAATTATGGAAAATGATGTGGTCATGGAGCATGAGGCGGTGGTGAGTAGAGTGTCCGAGGAGCAGTTGTTTTACCTTATGTCGCGAGGAATATCGGAGCACGACGCAGAAGGAATGATTGTGAATGGCTTTTTGGAGCCTGTAATGAGAGAAGTGCCATTTGAATATGCAATTGAAATGAACAGATTAGTAAATTTGGAAATGGAAGGGAGTGTCGGGTAGAAAGTAGCAAGTATTATGTAGCATGTATTATGGAAAAACAAAGATTTGAAATAAACAGACCTGGGATTTATAACTATGAAGTGATTATGGATGAGCTAAACTCGCAAAAAGAGTTGCTCGGGGTTATAAAAGCTGAAGAGGTAGGTGACTATGAAATTAATATTGTCAGTAGGCACGTGGTTGGGGAGACTAACTGCCGAGTGGATGTTAAAGGAATTGTTAGTGGCGGAGCTAGGGTAAAAGTAAAAGGGACAGTAAGAATTGATAAAGGTGCTACTGGCTCGGACAGTTTTTTGGCGATGAAACTTTTGATGCTCGATGATATTAGTATGGCGGTTGCCGAGCCAGAGCTGGAGATTGAAAACAACGAAGTTAAGGCTAGTCACTCGGCTAGTGTGGGCAGGATCGATGAAGAGCAACTATTTTACTTGGAGAGTAGAGGGGTGGAGAAAAAGCAGGCGGAAAAGTTAATAATTAGTGGCTTTCTAGGCGAGGTAGAATAAGATATGTTTGATGTAGAAAAAATAAGAGCTGATTTTCCGATTTTGAAGAGAAAAATTAATGGACATGAGTTGGTTTATTTGGATAGTGGAGCAACCAGCCAAAAGCCAGAGAGTGTGCTGAGAGCTATGGATGACTTTTACAGAAACAATAATGCCAATATTCACAGAGGGGTTTACGACTTGTCGGTGGAATCGACCAAAATGGTGGACGAGGTAAGAGAGAAGGTGGCAAAATTTATTGGTGGAAGAGCTGAAGAAATAATTTTTACCAGAAATGCAAGTGAGTCGTTGAACTTAGTAATGTATTCATGGGGAAAGAAAAATATAAAAGAGGGGGACGTGATTTTGGTGACCAGATTAGAGCACCACTCTAACTTTGTTCCTTGGCAAGTGCTTTGCAAAGAAAAGGGTGCAAGTTTTAGAGTTGTAGAAGTGGATAGTGAAGGGCGAATAGATGGGAGTAGTTTAAAAAGATTGACTGAAGACGGTAAGGTGAAACTGTTTGCTTTGACTGGGGCGAGTAACGCTATTGGGACTCTGGTGGATATTAAGAAAATGGTGGAGCTAGTGAAGAAAAATAATCCAAGGGTGGTGGTAGTGTTGGATGCTTCTCAAATGGTTCCTCATATGAGTATGGATGTTAATAAGTTACCAGTAGATTTTGTGGCTTTTTCTGGGCATAAAATGCTGGGACCTACAGGAACTGGAGTTTTGTGGGGGAAGAAAGAAGTTCTTCTGAATATGGAACCATTTATGTATGGAGGAGACATGATTTCGGAAGTTGGGCTGACAGAGACTACTTGGGCAGATTTACCAAACAAGTTTGAGGCAGGAACACCGGACATAGCAGGAATAATTGGATTAGGAGCAGCTGTAGATTACCTAACAAATTTAGGAATGGGTGAGGTTAGAACCCATGAAAAAGAGTTGGTGGAGTATGCTTTAGAAAAATTTAAACTCTTAGAAGATGAAGACTTGGTAACTGTTTATGGTGTAAAAAAATCGGAGGAGAGAGGTGGAGCAATTGCTTTTAATGTAAAAGGGGTTCATTCTCACGATGTGGCACAAGTACTAAACAACTTCGGAATTTGTGTAAGATCTGGTCAACACTGTGCAGCTCCTTTGGTGACGAGCTTTAATGTGATGTCCATGGTGAGGGCGACATTTTATGTTTACAATACAAAGAGCGAAATTGATTATTTAGTAGAAAAAATTAAAGAAGTACCAAAAGTTTTTATATGATTGAGTCATTGACTTATAGAGAAAGTGATAATTTTCGTGAATCGAGGAGAGAGAAACGAAAAAAAGAAAAAGTTGTTCCTCAAAAGTTTTACACTGTTTCTAATGAACGGCTGAATTACGGAAAAATTCTAACGGCTGTAGCAAGTGATGGGCGGAGAAGTTATATATATATGTCTACAAGTCCTGTACCACACGAGTCGATTGTGGGGGTAAAATTTGGTGGTGGTCAGAAGGCGTTTGTATATGAAGTTGAGCCAATAAGCGATGTTGAATATGGACTTGCGGATGAAGAGATAAAAGCAAAACAGGTTATGGTTGTGAAGTTTGTTGGAGATGCCGAGTCGATATTGAGAAATCATGGAAACAAACCATCAAAAGTTGTTCACGAGGTTCACACACATGGAGTTAGGGTTAGAGGGCTAAATAGAAAGAAAGCAAAAACCGCAAATTTAACAGAAAAGGACGAGAGAGAAAAGACATCGTGGGGTTAAAATATAAATATGGACTACAAAGATGAAATAATTGATCACTACAAAAACCCTAGGAATTTTGGGGAGATGGAGGAGGCGGATGTAACTATCAACGAATCGAACTCAAGTTGCGGGGATGTGGTGCAGGTGCAGATAAAAATTCAAAAATCAAAAAACTCAAAAACTCAAAATAAGGAAGACTTGGTGATTGAGGAAGTGATGTGGAGAGGAGTGGGATGTGCCATATCGACGGCGGCGGCGAGCATGCTTTCCGAGAAAGTAGTTGGGATGACTTTTGCTGAGATTGAAAAAATTGGTGATGAAGGAATTGTGAAAATGATGGGTGGAGAAGTAAACGCTGGGAGAATGAAATGTGCAACCTTGGCATATAGAGCATTATTAAAAGCTTTTAAAACAGATGACTGATCTAAAAAATACCTTATTAATAATTGGTGGAAGTATTGTCGTAGTGTTGGCGGTAATTTTTGGGTTAACTAGAATGAGTGGAACATCCACGACTTCTATTACCTCTGTTGATCAACAGCAGTTGGTTGATGGAGCGAGATTTGTAAGAGACAATGGAGAGACAAAGGTTAGTGTGGTTACCTTTGCTGATATTCAATGTCCTTCCTGCAAGGCAGCAAAAGAATCGCTTAAAGAGCTTGAAACCATGCCTGGAGTTAAATATGTAGTCAGGCACTTTCCACTGCCTCCAAACATTCATAAGCACTCATTGATTTCTGCAAAAGCAGTAGAAGCTGGTAGAGTAATGGGTAAGGGTTGGGAAATGATGAATTTGATGTTTGATAAACAAACCGAGTGGTCTGGTATTAACAAACCAGAAAGACAGTTTGTTGAGTATGCAAAATCTTTAGGTTTGGATGAGTTGAAATTTGAGGAAGCAATGAATTCTAATGAAGTTGCTGTGCTGGTTCAGACGGATGCTAGTTTGGCAAACAGGTTGCAACTGTCTGGAACACCAACAATTTTTGTTAATGGTGAGCTTGTTGGCGCTCCATTTGTGATGGAAAAAGTAAAAGGAATACTAGCTAAAGGTCAATGAGTATAAACTTGGCGGCGATTACCACTACAGCTCTAGTTAACGGACTAAATCCTTGTGGTATAGGGATGATGATTACCTTTTTGGGATACTTGATTGTGTTTGGGGGAGTGGAAAAAACAAAAAAACAAAAAATCAAAAAATCAAAATTTGGTATTGATTTAGACTCTAAAATTTTGAGGCAGGGATTGCTGTATTTGCTTAGTGTCTTTGTAACTTATTTGTTTTTAGGTCTATTCTTTTATGGGTTAGCTTTTTACTTGCAGAGGTTGTGGCTTGCTAGCGTTTTTAAGTACATAATGGCGGGGATATTGGTGGTGGCAGGGTTGATCCAATTTAAGGATGTCTTTTGGGAGCATTTACCTTTTCATCTTCGGATGAGTAACAAAGGATATGAAAAGATAAACTTGTTGTTGGCGAGGTCTGGTAAGTGGATGGCGGTTTTGGTAGGGGTTTTGACCACAGCTTTTTCTACTCCTTGTATGCTGCCACTTTATATAGGAACGACCTCGTATATTGCTAAATCTGGTCTGCCAATGTGGCAAGTATTTAGTTTATTTGTTTATTACAACTTAGTTTTTATTTTGCCAATACTGGTGATTTTATTGGTTATGGTCGGAGGGAAGCAGGTAGTTGAGATGAAAGAGTGGGAACATAAATACAACAAGCAACTTCGTTTCCTAATGAGTTTGTTTTTGTTTGGGATTGCTTATTTTTTAGTTAAGTAGATGAGAATTGACAGTATGGTTGGTCCCAAAAAACAGGTTGGTAAAGTGATTAAAAAGCTGGAGCTAGCTGAGAAAGTTTTTGAAATGGTGGTTTCTTTGCCGGAAACACTGTTGTTTAAGCCTGGGCAGTATGTAAGCTTGAGGGTTAGTGAATCTGGTATTAGGAGGTCATACTCTGTAGTTGAATATGCCAGTGGAAACATAAAACTACTAGTAGACGTTGGTCCGGCAGGGTTAGGGTCAGTATTTTTGGAAAATATAAAGGTTGGAGAAGCTCTGGAAGTTATGGGATTTTTTGGTAATTTTGTGGTTGATAGAAACGAATTGGAAGACAAAAAAACTGTCTATTTTGTGGCGACTGGCACTGGTATTGCCCCATTTTTACCAATGATTCACAAACTTAAATCTTTTTATACTGGAAAAGTTATTTTGTGGTGGGGGGTAAGGTACGAGAGGAGGCTTTATTGGCAGCAAGAGTTGAAAGACATGGAAACTAGCTGGAGTAACTTTAGTTATGAGATCTACATGTCTCGCCCAGAAGAGGGTTGGAAGGGGAAGATGGGTAGGGTGGGAGACGACTTGGATGGGGTTAACGCAGAAAACACATCCTGGTATCTGTGTGGAGCAACAGAAATGATAGAGCAAATGAAAGAAAGACTTTTACTTAAAGGCGTGAGTGAGACTGATATTAATTATGAAAAGTTTTTTTAAATATGGAAGAAAAAATAAAAGAAAAATTAAGGCAAGTAATTGATCCGGAGTTGGGGATTGACATTGTCTCTTTGGGGCTTATTTATGATATTCGGTATGAGGCAGGTGAGGTGGAAATAGACCTGACTTTAACTAGTCCAGGGTGCCCATTGGCTGGAGTGATTGATATGGAAATAAAAAAAGCTTTGGCGGAATTGTCGGAGATTAAGAGTCTACATATAGAGCTAGTTTGGGATCCACCTTGGACTAAGGAACTGATCACTGAAGAAGTTAGAGCGGAGCTGGGGATAGATTAGTTATAATTTGGCTATGAATAAGAAATCTGTGGCTTTGTTTGATTTTGATAAAACTATCTATAAAGATTTTTCGATTTTTACCTCGACTAAGTATTTGGTGGAGCATGGCTTTTTGGAGGGCGGAGTGGAGGTAGAAATGATGGAGGAGTATGGAAAGTATAAGTTGGGGATAAGGGATTATAAGCAAACAGCAGAGGAAATGATTAAAATACAGGCGAAGTTTATGACCGGACTGGACTTTAGCACCATGAGAGATAAGATGATTGATTTTTTTGCTGAGAACGAAGATAGATATTTTTCCTATTTTGAGCGAATTTTGCCTAACTTGAGGGAAACTCACGATGTTTACTTAGTTACAGCTAGTTCACAATTGGTAGCAGAGGCAATAGAAAAAAGATTTAATTTAGATGGTTATCTGAGTACTATTTATGAAGTTAAAAATGAAAGGCTGACAGGAGAAATAGAAAAATCTTTGGTGGGAGAGAAAGGCAAAGAGATAAAAGAAATTCTGGCTAAATATACAGGTAGAAATATGGCTTTTGGAGACTCGGATAGTGACATAGAGATGCTTTTGAGTGTAGAGGTGCCAGTTTGTGTAGAGCCGACGGATAATCTAAAAGAGTTAGCTCAGGAAAAGAGCTGGTTGGTGGTGACAGAGGAAAACGCCTATGAAGAAATAATGAAAGTTCTAGGGTGATAAAATAGGTTTTATGAACAAAGAAATGGAAGAGAGACTGGCAAAAGCCAATACTTTGAGAGAAGAGGAAAAATATGGAGATTCTGCCAAGGAGTACACTGAGGCTTTGCTGGATTGCGTGAAACTTTCTGACTTTGAAGGAATGGTGCACGCTTTGGGTGGAATGAGTTTGGTTTTTAAGCATCAGATTGGCAAAGGAGAGTCGGAAATTTTTAAACGGCTGACCTTGGCTTACGCCCACGAAAGCTACAAGGTTGCAGAAGAAAACAAAGATAAAGTTAATCCTTATATTCTTTCGATTGCCTACAGGGTTTATGGGGATGGTTTGTTGATGAGTGGAAAGACGGAAGAGTCTCTCAAGTATTTTGAAGATTCGCTTGCTACAACACCTGCTGATAGGTGTGAGAAGGGAAATCTTAAGGCTCACATTGGGGGAATTAAATATAAGCTTGGCCAAAAAGAGCAAGGGTTAAAAGAAATTAGAGAAGCACTAGCGGATATAAGGACAGGGAATATGAGTCAATATGCACCTAGAGTTTGGGAAACTGGTTGTTTGAATAAATTGGCAATTGCTTCGGTGTTTGATGGTAAAAAGGAAGAGGCGCTTGCACTAATAAACGAGTCGATTGAAATTGCTAAGACACACAAC
>MFAQ01000002.1:6714-9900 GCA_001776275.1 Candidatus Collierbacteria bacterium RIFOXYD1_FULL_40_9 | reverse complement strand
TAAAAGCGGTAGAGGAGATGAAAGAAGGTGAAAGAGTGATTTTGTTTTGTAGAAATGGGATGGGGATGGCGATTACAGCAAATAAAAAACGAGGGGTAAGGTGTGGTTTGGGGTTTGGGTTGGAGGCGGTTCGTAAAGGGCGACAAGATGATGATATAAACGCCTTGGCAATCCCAGCTGACTATAGTACAGATGAAGGAGTTAAGGAAATGGTTAAGATTTTTTTGGAAACAGAGTTTAATAGTAGTTTGCGTTATGCAAGTCGACTGCAAAAATTAGCAAATATAGAAGAAAAATGGTTGAAATAGTGCCAGCAATATTAGAAAAAGATGCTACTTCTTTTGAAGAGAAACTTAAAAAGGTTTGGGGAGAGGCAAAAAAAGTTCAGGTTGACATTATCGATGGAAAGTTTGCCCCAATGGAAACTATAGAGCCAGAGGTGCTACTTAATATAGATACGATTGTGGATTTTGAGGGACACCTAATAGTGGAGAGGCCAGAGGATTGGATTGAGCGATGTGTGGCGGCAGGGATGACTGGTTTGTTTGGGCAAGTGGAAATGATGGAGGATGTTGTTAAATTTGTGGCAGATACGCAGTCAGCTGGTTTACGAGTAGGGCTGGCTTATGACATAGACACTCCACTTACTGACTTGGAAAACTATATAAACGACTTGGATGCAGTATTGTTGATGTCGGCAAAAGCTGGATCACAAGGAGTAAATGAGTTTGATAGTCGAGTTTTGGATAAAATAAAGCAAGTTAGGAAAATAAACAAAAGAGTAGTGATTGTGGTTGATGGGGGTCTGGATGTAGATAGCATTAAAAAATGTTTTGCAGCTGAATGGGCTGAGGAGCTAAGTGAGGATGAGTTGGATAGAAACTTTGGCAAAATGGAGTTTGCGGTGGGGAGTGAAATTTTTGAAGCAGTGGATATAAAAGAAAAGTTGGAGGAATTAGAGAGCTTAGGAGCAAGATAGTCTTGATTATTATGGGGCTTTGTTGTTATAGTTAATTATGGCTATAAAAAACATGAAATCTGTTACTATCTTTGGTTTTGCAGACTGTCCTGCTAGTGATCCGTTGTATCAACAGGCGAAAGAAGTGGCAAGAGTACTAGCTGAGAGTGGTTTAGAAATTGTAAACGGTGGAGGTCCTGGGGTAATGAGAGCAGCCACGGAAGGTGCGCATGAAGGTGGTGGTGTGGCAACAGTGGCCACATTTTATCCTAAGTTTATTGAAAACTTTGAAGGTAAGGATCACCTCAACAAAGCAGACAAAGAGATTATTATGAATAATTACGTTGATAGAACCATGAAGCTACTAGAGCTTGGTGACGCTTATGTGGTAATGAATGGGGGTACTGGAACCTTGTCTGAGTTTGGAATGACTTGGGGACTTGCTTACCTTTACTTTGGTCACCATAAACCGTTTATTTTGTATGGAGATTTTTGGTTTCCAATTATGGAGACACTGGTTGCCAATATGAGAATTGCAGAAAATAGGTCTGACTCACTGAAGGTCTACAGAATTGCTACGACCCCAGAAATGGTGCTGAAATACTTGGAGGAATTTGATTCGGATCTGATGAGTCACAAGAATCACCGCGATTTAGCTGACCCTGGAAATGGGGAAACAGCGTTTATGAACTAATCTTTGTTCGCGAAGATTATTGAGACAGCTACTAGTAGACCGCCAATAAGTTCGATGATGCCCAACTTTTCCGATAGGAGTGTGTAGGCAAAGAATGGACCGAAAAATAGCTCTGAGGAGACGAGTATGCTACCAGTGTTGAGATTAGTGTATTTAAATCCAACCAAGAAAAGATAAGAAATTGCTAGAAATATAGCTCCGAAAACGAAACTTATCAAAAGAGCTGTGGTTGGCAGGGCAACAAGAAGTGGGTTGCTTGTATATATTAGAACCGAGGCTGCGACAATTATTCCTGTTAGAGTTTGTATGAACAAGAGACTTATTCTGTTTGTAGATTTGCCAAGGATTTTTTGATACGAAGAGGCGATAGTTTGAAAGATACCAGATATTGTCCCGTAGACAAAACCGATCTGGAGGTTGAAATTTTTAAATGGATCGGTGAAGGCAATAACTGCCAGGAGTATAAAAAAGAGAGCAATTTTCTTATTTTTTGTAATTTGCTCTCCAAAGAAAATTTTGCCAACTACAAACGAACTTACTAGGGTGGAGATGTAAAACGAAAATACCGCAAGGGAGACTGTAGTGTTAAAGATTGCAAGAGTAAAGAAAATAACTGAGACAGGAAAAGTTAGGGCGAAGAAAACAAGAGCTTTGGGGTCTATTTTTGAGAATGAGAGTTTTTGTTTGGTAATTAGCAAAACAAAGGTTGCGATTAGAAATGCAATTGCGAATCTGTATTCTACTACTTGATATGGGTTGAGCCAGCCAGAAAGATATTTGGCTATGACTCCGGAAAGACCAAATAACACTCCGATAGTAAGAAGGCTGGCTACTCCGATAAGGCTCTTGTTCATAGTTAACTATATCAAGATCTATATTATCTTGTTAAGATTAATTATGGATTTGGAGTTAAAAGCGAGTATCGTTCGCGAGAGAGTAATTAAGATGCTCACAGAGGCTGGTTCTGGTCATCCGGCTGGTGCCTTGGGTTCGGCTGATTTTTGGGTGAGTCTTTATTTTGGAGGACTACTAAATGTTGATTCAAAAGATCCCTGGAAGAGCGATAGAGATAGATTGATACTTTCGGCAGGTCATTATTGTCCGGTTCTATATGCGGTCTTGGCGGAGGCTGGGTTTTTTGAAGTAGAAAAATTGGATACTTTGCGCAAACTTGGTAGTCTGTTGCAAGGTCATACGGTGGCGAGAATTTTACCTGGAGTGGAGAATAGTAGTGGGCCTTTGGGTCAGGGAATTAGTGTGGCAGTGGGACTTGCGCTTGGTGCGAAAATAAACAAAGAAAAACACAGAGTGGTTTGTTTTATGGGAGATGGGGAGCAAAATGAGGGACAGGTGTGGGAAGCGTATATGAGTGCTAGCAAATTTAAATTGAATAACTTGCTTGTGGTAATTGATAGAAACAATATTCAGATTGATGGTTTTACGGAAACAGTTATGCCACTTGAGAGTTTGTCGGCTAAACTTTTGGCTTTCGGTTTTTATGTTTTGGAGATTGATGGTCATAATTTTGAGGAAA
>MFAQ01000002.1:1795-6682 GCA_001776275.1 Candidatus Collierbacteria bacterium RIFOXYD1_FULL_40_9 | reverse complement strand
GGACTTTATGGAGAATAATTATGAGTGGCATGGAAAAGCGCCGGCTGTGGGCGAAACAGTGCAGGCCTTAATGGAAATTAGAAATTTGAGGACTTTAAACGGGAGGGTGGAGAATGACTGACTTGAAGTATGAAGCAAGTAGCATGTAGCATGTATTAAGCATTAGAAATAATAAACTTGGATGATAAACAAAGAGATGTATTTGGTGGAGGATTGGGAGACGTTGGCAAAGAAGCCTATGAGGGATGGTTATGGAGAGATGCTTGCTGAAATTGGGAAGAAAGATGGGCGAGTGGTGGCTTTGATTGCTGACTTGCTAGACAGTTTGAGGCTTGATTTGTTTAAGAAAGATTTTCCTGACAGAGTTATAGAGCTTGGTATCGCCGAGCAGAATATGATGGGGGTGGGAGCAGGGTTGGCGATGGGCGGCAAAGTACCATTTGTAAACTCGATTGCTTGTTTTAATCCGGGATATAACTGGAATCAGTTGAGGGTTTCGGTCTGTTTGGGGCGCGAAAACGTAAAAATAGTGGGAGGTCATGCTGGTTTTGGGAACGGAGTTGATGGTGCGAATCAGCAAGCTTTTGAAGACATGGCTTTGACGAGAGTATTGCCAAATTTAGTTGTTTTAGCTCCTGCTGATTATGAACAAGTAAAAAAAGCGGTTATGGCAATGGTTGAATACAATGGCCCTGTTTATATGAGAATAACTAAGCTAAGTAGAGAGATAATAACCACAAATATTACTCCTTTTGAATTAGGAAAAGCTCAAGTTTTTTGTGGTGGCAGAGATGTAAGTATTTTTGCTTGTGGGGCGGGTGTAGCAGAAGCAATGAGAGCTGCTAAACAACTGGAAGGAGAAGTTGAGGTAGAAGTGATTAATGTCCACACGATAAAACCAATAGACAAGGAAACTTTAGTTAGGTCTGCAAAAAAAACAAAGAAAGTGATTACTGTTGAGGAGCACTCGGTGATTGGCGGTTTGGGGAGTGCTGTTGCTGAAGTTCTAGCAGAAGAGTTCCCCACTAGAATGAGGCGAATTGGAATGCCAGACTGTTTTGGAGAAAGTGGTGAACCAGAGGAGCTAATGAAAAAATACGGAATTACAGCAGATAACATAGTTTTGGAAATTAGAAAGATAATGAAAGAAAATGATTGAAAAAAATGGAAAAGTGTTACTGCTTGCATACGATCAGGGATTTGAGCATGGGCCAGTGGACTTTGATGAGACCAATGTGGATCCTACTCACATAATGCAAATTGCAAAAAATGGTTGTTTTACAGGTGTAGTTTTTCATGAAGGGGTTGCGAGTAGATACTACGAGAAAGAAAGCGGTGTACCACTTATCGTTAAATTAAATGGTAAAACTTCGTTTTATAGTGACGAACCAAGATCGCTGCAGCTTTGTACTGTAGAAAAAGCGGTTGAGCTTGGAGCTTCTGGTATTGGTTACACAATTTATGTTGGTAGCAAATATGAGGAGGAGATGATGGTGGAGTTTTCGCGGATTGAAGATGAGGCACATGCTAAAGGACTAACGGTTATTGCTTGGATGTATCCAAGAGGTTCCAAGGTAGCCGGTAGGGAATCAGAGCGTGATGTGGTAGCTTATGCGGCTCGGTTAGGGCTGGAGCTTGATGCTGACTTTGTAAAAGTTCCATACACTGGTGACGTGGATAGTTTTTCTTGGGTGGTCCGAGCCGCAGGTAAGACTGGGGTGTTGGCCCAAGGTGGTAAAAAAATAGAAGAAGCCGAGTTTTTAAATGAGGCAGATGAAATTATGAAAGCTGGAGCTATGGGTATGGCAGTGGGAAGAAATATATGGCAGGATAAGAATCCGGACACGCTATCTGAAAAATTATCTAAAATTGTTTTTGGTAGTTAGTTGCCTTTTGTTTGTTAGAATGACTTATGCAGAAAATTGTGGTGATTGGGGCAAGTGTGGTTGATGTGATATTGAAGTCTGATAAATTTAGCATAATTAAATCTCATCAAATGGAAACAGGTGTGGCTCTTTGTGAGGTATTGGGTGGTAAAACAGATGCGCAAGAAGGTGTGGTGTCAACTGGCGGAGGGGGAAGTAACGTGGCGGTGGGGTTTAGGAGACTTGGTGAATCAGTAAAGTTGATTTCAAAAATTGGAAAAGATGAATTTGGTAGGATTATACAAGACGATCTAGGGAGGGAAATGGTCGATAGTAGTCTGCTTAAAGTAGGTGATGGCGTGACTGGTTTTTCTAGTGTACTGGTCGCCGAGAATGGTTCTCGTTCGATAGTGACATTTAGAGGTGAGAGTGCAAAGTTTGATCTTGTGGACATAGACTTTAGAACTTTAGAGATGGCGGACTGGGTACAAATTTCTAGCCTGGGTGGAAACATAGATTTGCTAGACGATGTTGTAAATTTCTGCTATCAGAAAGGAATTAGAGTAGGAGTTAATCCTGGTATTGGTGAAATATCTGATAAGAAAAAGTTAATTAGTATTGTGAAAAAGGTTGACTTGTTGTGTCTTAATAGACAAGAGGCGGCGTTACTTGGGGGTATTGATTTTAACGAAGAGAGAGAGATTGCCAACTTTATTAGTAATGTGGGAGTCAAATTTGTGGTTGTATCTGATGGGAAGAGAGGGGCTAGTGTAATCAGAAACCAGCTCTGGTTAAAGATGGATGCATATAAAAATAAATCAGTAGATGACACTGGGGCAGGAGATGCGTTTGTAGTAGGTGTGGTAGATGGGTATATAAACAATAAAGACATTGATGATTGTTTGGAAATGGGGATTGCAAACGGAAGCAGTGTGGTTTCTTTTATGGGAGCTAAGAAGGGATTATTGCGAAAAGCTGAGGTTCTAGTAAATAAACGTAAAAAGTTGAAGGTGGTTGAAGAAAGGTTGAGTTGATGTTACCTGGTTTGTGGTTTAATGATGTTGTATGGATAAATTAAAAGTTTTTGCGACACATGAATTTTTGGATAAGTTTTTACAAAATTTAAACAACTCTTATAAAGTCGAGACTTTTCCTGGAAAAAATATAAACAGAGAAGAGTTGCTTAAAGGTGTGGTTGGAACAAGTGCTATCGCCTGTTTGCTTACGGAGAAAATTGATGCAGAAGTGATGGACAGAGCTGGTAAAAACTTGAAAGTTATTGCTAACTATGCTGTTGGGTATGACAATATTGATATTAAGGAGGCTACAAAACGAGGGATTTGTGTAACAAATACTCCAGGGGTGTTGACTGAGTCGGTTGCAGAGCATGTGATTGCATTGATAATGACTTTGTATAGGAGAATTGCAGAGGGGGATAGATTAATTCGGCGAGGACGTTTTTTGGGTTGGGAACCAGACTTACTATTGGGTACAAGTCTAAAAGACAAGGTGATTGGTATAGTGGGTCTTGGAAGAATTGGTCGATGGACAGCGCGTTTGGCAAAAAACATAGGAATGAGATCAATTTACTTTAATAGAACTAGAAACTTGGAGTTTGAGGAAGAGTTAGACTGTAATTACCATAGCTTGGATAAGTTATTATCAATGGCAGATGTAGTTAGTTTGTCAGTTTCTCTAAGTGAGGAAACGGCAGGATTGATCGATATGGAAAAAATAAAAAAGATGAAGAGGTCTGCTTTGCTTATTAATACCGCTCGAGGTCAAATAGTAAACCAGAATGATTTAGTATTGGCGCTAAAAAATAAACTTATTGCTGGTGCAGGTATTGATGTCTTTGAAAACGAACTAGAAATTCCTACCGACTTAATGAGTATGGAAAATGTAGTTTTAACCCCCCATATTGCATCTGCAACCATTGAAGCTAGAAATGCTATGGCCACTGTGTTGGTTGATAATTTGGTTGATGCCTTAGAGGGGAGAAATCCTAGTTGTCTGATTAACAAAGAAGTCTATAATTATGACTAAAAATAACTTTCAAGAGGATGGGGAGGAAATAGATGTTGTGCAAAAGAGAGACAAAAAGAAAAGAACAAAAGAAGAAAGAAGCAAAGATCGAAAGGTTATTTTTTGGTTTTTATTTTTAGTTTTGCTCGTGACGGTTATTTTTTGGTTAAAAGCAAAGATTTCTGGACCCAGCAAATGGAATGACAACATTGAGTTGGAGGACAGTATTGTTGACGACAAAAAAGAAAACGAGAGCGTTTTTTTTATTAGATACAAAATATAGTGTACTGTTGTGGATTTGTCTATTTGGAGGCAAGTTGAGGAGAGAGAAGAGATCGAAATATTTTTGACCAGATAGGAGAAGCCCCTGTGATTCCTGAGGCGATTTGAGACATTGGTAGGTTGTTGTTGTTGCCAACCCAAGTAGCTACCAAGAACTCTTTGTTGTAACCTATGGTCCAGTTATCTCTTAAGTCATTGCTCGTACCAGTTTTGACAGCAACTTTATGACCCTTGATGTTTAAAGTAGAGTTAACGCCGAAGGCTCTTGACCGGGCGATGTTGTCGGAAAGGATATCGGTTATGTCCTTTGCGGTTTTACTACTAATAACTCTTCTTGGGATGCAAAGATCTTGATCGAAGAGTTTTGGGTTAGAATTATCTTTTGGAATAAGGCAAAGATCTGAGGACGAAATAATTTGATTATTTTGTCTAATTTCCTTGACTACAGTAAGTGGTACAAGAATGCCCTCGTTTGCGAAGGCTGAGTAGGCTGTGGAGAGTTCTGTCATTTTGACCTCTAAACTACCAAGACTCATAGATAGACCATACCTTTTGGGATCGTTCCAGTTATTTATTCCTAACTTGTGAGCAAAGTTAGCGAAGTTTTGAATCCCGTTTTCTTTAAGGATTAGTACTGAGGGGATATTATATGAATTTGCTAAAGCCTGTTTTAGGGTAATGGTTCCATGAAACTTACCATCGTAGTTTTTTGGAG
>MFAQ01000002.1:0-1777 GCA_001776275.1 Candidatus Collierbacteria bacterium RIFOXYD1_FULL_40_9 | reverse complement strand
TGTAGTAAATTGTGATTGGTTTGTCTTCAATTGTGTCAGTGGGTTTTTTGTTGTTTTCGAATGCTAGGGCATAGTTTAAAGGCTTAATTGAACTACCTGGCTGTCTTAAAGAGGTTGTTAAATTTACTTGGCCATTATTTTCAAAATCAAAGTAGTTTTTAGATCCGACCATTGCAAGTACCTCACCAGTTTTGGGATTAGTAACTAAGCTTGCCCCATTTTTGACGTTTAGTTTTTTGAGACCTTCTAATTCATTTGTGATTGTTTTTTGTACTTCACTTTGGAGTTTACTATCTAGTGTGGTAATAACGGTTAGTCCACCATGATTAACGACATTTTCTCCAAGTTTTTCAACAAGTATTTCTTTAACCAGCATGACAAAGTGAGGGGCAATAATATTATTTTTAGAACTTCTGAATATAAGTTCTTCGGATAGCGCCTGTTGATATTCTTCTTTGTTTAAAAAACCATTCTTTTGCATTTGTTCTAGAACTTGGTTTTTTCTTTCCAGCCCAAGAGCAATGTTGTCACTGAATGGTGAGTACTTGCTTGGTGCTCTGGTTATCCCTGCAAGGTAGGCTGATTGAGTTAGGCTTAGATCCTTTGCATTTATGCCAAAGTATTGCTTTGAAGCTTCTTGTATACCATATGCAGGACCACCAAAACCAACTTGGTTTA
This sequence comes from Candidatus Collierbacteria bacterium RIFOXYD1_FULL_40_9, assembly GCA_001776275.1. Lineage (GTDB taxonomy): Bacteria > Patescibacteriota > Microgenomatia > UBA1400 > MFAQ01 > MFAQ01. The sequence continues at coordinate 1,099 of MFAQ01000002.1, read as the reverse complement.
AGTAAATTTCAAAAATTTTATTTTTGGAATACATTAACTCAACTCTAATGGCAAGAATAAGTTCCTTGACCTTTCTAATAAAGGTTTTTTCGTTAGTCAGCAGTGTGTTTTTGACAAGTTGCTGGGTTATGGTTGAGCCACCCTCCACTTTATTATCAATTGTGTTTTTGTAAAGTGCTCTAAAAAGTCCAGATACTGAAAAACCATGATGTTTGTAGAAGTCTTTATCTTCTGCTGCCAAGAATGCGTTAATGGTATGCTCTTGAAGATTGTTTATTTCAATGACACTTCTATTTTCCTCTTCGAAAATTTGATATAAGAGGACACCATTGCGGTCTAGTATTTTTGTTGAAACTTTGTTGGGGTAGTTTTCTAACTGTTTTGGGTCGGGTAGGGAGTAGTAAAAAAGAGTTATGGTTCTAACAACATAGACAGTTACAAGCATAAGAAACAAAACGGAAACAAAATTGCTCTTTAATAGACTAAATTTTATTCTGGGTACTTTGCTGATGACTATTTTAATGGCAAGAAAGACAACAAAGAATAATCGGTATATTGGTAAACCGATATAAAAAAATATAGTTTTTTTCTGTTTCTGTTTTGGCATGAAACTTGCTATGAAAGGGCAGCTGGCTCTATTTTAGAATTTTTAGCTTAAAAAAACTAGAAGGAGTTATTGAGTGTTAGTTTTTGTTTAGGTCTGAAATCGGCTTCCATAAATCTGTATAAGGAACTTCGTATCCAAGTGCCCAGATTGCGACACCTTTTATGTTGGTGGACATTATAATGTCAGTTTTAAGTTTCAATGACTGTTCGCTTTCAAAATGGATTTGTTTAATTTTGTCTTTATCGTAATAAACAAGATAAGGACTTAGGCTAATGTTGGACCATTTGGCTGAGAGAGAAGATATCTCTTGGTTGGAAATAAGATTTTGGGGCATATGAACCTATTTACAAAAAAAGTTCCACCAGAAAAACTAGTCTTGGGAATTCCTTTTTATGGATACGAATGGCAAACCGCCTCAGAAAACTTTCTTGCAAACACCTACCCGAAAACAGGAAGCCTGGCAACATATCAAAGAATCCAAAATCTTATTTC
>MFAQ01000001.1:13313-16148 GCA_001776275.1 Candidatus Collierbacteria bacterium RIFOXYD1_FULL_40_9 | reverse complement strand
TGTATTTTAAATCTCTAGCAATAATAATTTGATTTTGGACTTCAGACAAAGATCCGAGTGATATGTGATAAAAATTTAATTTATCTTTTTTTGTTTGTCTTGAAAATCCTTCTGAAATATTTGAAGTTATAGAAACTGTCGTCCTTCTGATTTGATCACTAAGTCCAAATTTTTCAATTGTGGGAAATTTTTGAGTTATTTTGTATATTTCGAGCACTAGTACGTGTCCAGACCTCCATGCGTTTAGATCTATAAAATTTTTAATTTTTTTAGTTATATCGATTTCCATAATACGTGATACATACTACATGCTACAAAATTATCCGGTGGCTATCGTATCAGTAAGCATGGTAATTTGAGCTGTAAAGGCAGTTGAACCTATAGTACCTGTTGCTGAGCTTGAAATATATCGAATAGGATCTAATTTGTGTGTTTCGGCACCAGATGCAGTGAGAGCTTGTTTACCAGTAGCACCTCCGGATATGGCATTGGCAGCAGTATCGTAAAGCATAACTGTATCAGCATCTACGGCATTGATATAAAAAGTTCCTGGTTCTGGTCCAATATCGATCGAACCTCCATTCCTAGAGTAAGTAACGGCGTCACCTGTTTGAAAGTTGTGATTTGAGGAAAAATTAATTTGTTCGGTAGATGACTCGATACCATTTGATGTCGACTCGGAAGTTAAGAAGCTCGCAGTTTCGGTGCTTTGGCGAGCGCGAATGATAATTGCTCCTAGATTGGCTGCTACTGAGGTGGAGACTTGACCTGAAGCGTTGGTGGTGGTGGAGGCAAGAACTACGGTACGCGCAGAGTTATCTTGGAAAATGGCTACTTGAACTCCAGGAATAACATCACCGACCTGGTCTTTGACGGTGATGGTAACAGTAACCGTGTTATTGACGGTAGTGCTAGCACTGGCGCCATTTCTTACGGAAATTGTTCCGGTTCCGGAAGTGGAAACGTTTAAAGTAACGGCACCACCAGAGTTGTTGTAGATAACTTCGTTGCCAGTACTTCCATCTATGGTCGCATAACCAGTAAAGTTATTACTATTAAAGGCGTAGGTTCCGGCGGTGCTGATTTCTAAGGCATGATTGCTACCATCGGAAGTGAATGAACAACCAGAGATCAGACCAGGATTATTGGAAAGAATTGAAGCAGAAGATGTTGAAGAGGCAAAAGTGCAGCCAGTAAAAGTGGCACTATTTTGGGTAATAAGCCCACAGGTTCGGTAGGTACTAGTAGTGATTGTGGAGTTTGAGGCATAGCCAAATGTTCCCATAGAGGTAAAAGTACAACTGGTGATGGTTTGAGTAGCGTTGTCAGTAGTGACCCAACGCCCTAGGGAAACGGTACCCAAGGCGGTGATGTTGACAGCGGAAAGAATGATAGTGCTACCTGACTGTCTTACCTCAAAAGTATTAAAATTGGCTGTTACTTTTTTGGTGTTATCGATAAGAATTGTTTTGTTGGAGTCAGAAAAATAAACGGCAGTTGAATAACCAAAAATTATTAAACCTTTGACTTTAAAACCACCAGCAATGGCCTGAATCAATCCATATCGATTGGTGACACTGTCGTTTGTGGTGGCGTAGCCAGTAAAAGTGGCAGGGTTGCCGGACTCCCCATCGCTAAATCTGGCCTCGCAACGTCCGTACCGAATTGCATCTACACCATGTGGATTACCTTTGGAAATGGCACCAGTAGCGTTAATACCACTGGCAATCCAACGATATGTGCCACCGTTGCCTGTACCAGCTGTGTAATCGGCAGTAACTGTGGGGTTTACAGCTACATTGTTCCATCCGCCGTAAGGATTTGGGGAAAAGTCACTACCACCGACAATCCAACCATTGAAATTGGTAATATCGGCGCCGATGAGGATTCTGAAACCACCAGCAGTTTCTGCAGCCAAACTATTGGGAGCAGAAAAGTATTGCCAAACTAAAATAGCCCCGTCAGTTGGGACAGTGACACCAGATCCGTTATCAACTGCAATTGAGCCTAAGCCGCTTTTAGTCATGGTTGCAGAAGTACACTGGGTGCCTTGGATAAAATAGTCGGTTTCGTTGGTTACTGGGGTACCACCGATGGTGTAAGTGGAGAATTCGCTCCAAGTTCCAGTATTTTCGGCGGTATTTATGTTGCTGAGATCAGTGGTGTATGTTGGGGCGGCCATATTTAGAGATTCATTAATTTGTAGGCTTGATTAACTTTGGTCCAAACTTCTTCCTGTGTTACTCCTTCGGCTAACATAAGATTTTTGGTACTATTTGGCCCTGAGGAGGTTATAACCGAAAATTTGTTTTGCAAGAGTTGCGTTATTTGATTTTTGACCACTTCTTCATTTATAGCATTTGGAAAGTCGGGGTCTATAAGTGCTAAGTAAATAGCACAGTTGGGGAGTTTTTCAAAGACGACATGGCAGTCTTTGGGTTTTAATTTTTTGTCTAAGTTGCCAGTAATATATAGACAATTAAATTTGCGACAAGATAAAGGTCTGTTGGGATAGATGTTACAGCCAACACCTACGGCGCAAAACTGGCACGAGGTATTTAAAGGTTTTTTTAACTCAGGAATTGCCAGTAATTTGCAACACAGGGTGCAGCCATTGCAGGTGTTTTGCATAGAGTAATTCTATTCTAAATTTGAAGCAATACTTGTTCAAGATTTTTAACAAATAATTTTGAGTTGAAGAGAGGGTAGCCTTTTTTGTTTCTGTTTAACTTAGTCTTAAGTTCTTTATGTTTTTGAGGGTTGGTGGCAATGTCGACGGCAAGATTTTGATATTTTTGGAGATTTTTGGTTACGAGTTCTGGTAGTCCTAAGTGA
>MFAQ01000001.1:10436-13242 GCA_001776275.1 Candidatus Collierbacteria bacterium RIFOXYD1_FULL_40_9 | reverse complement strand
CGCCACCACTATAAATATTGGTATCTAGGGCTAGATCGACGAGTCTGAGCCTGGACAGATGTTTGTCTAGGGGCATTTTGCTAGCAAAAATGAGTCTACTTGATAATAATCCGGAAGCGGTGAAGTATTTGCGAAGATTCTGTTTGGCAATTTCTTGGTTGCAGTAGAGCCAAAGAACGCTATTGGGTACTTTTTTGAGAATGTTGATCCAAACATTAAAGGTTTGCTGGTCAATTTTACTGTGGCGGTTGAAGGAGCCAAAGATAAAAAAGTTTTCTGGTAAACCAAAATCTTTTCTGATAAATTTTTGTTTGGAGACTTTTTGGTGACTGCAGAGCTGGTAGCAATTGGGCATGTAGAGAACTTTTTCGGTGTAATATTTTTTTTCGGATGGTGGAATGACGATTTTATCGGCAATCGTATAGTCAACAAAATTGGCTCCAGTGCTAGCTGGAAAGCCTAAATAATTTATTTGGATGGGGGCGGGCCGGTAGGCCAAAATATCTTGGCGGTGAAAGCCAGTGTAGCCAACTAGGTCGATAAGAATATCTATTTCGTCGCTTCTAATTTGGTCAGCAATTTGCTGGTGGTCGACGTCAAAGAGATCGATAAAGTGTTCGACATTAGTTTCAATGTTTTTTCGGAGTTGGCTCTGGTCGTTGACACCGTAGGAGTAGACAAAAATTTCAAACTTTGTTTTGTCGTGGTAGCGGAAGAGGTCTTTGATTTGGGAAGTGACGGGATGATCGTGGAGGTCGTGTGAGAGATAACCAAGGCGTAATCTTTGGTGGGGTTGGTGACTAATATGTGGGGTGTATTCTTTTTTGATTTTATTGACATAGTTTTGGATAATGCCAGAAACATACTTGGCAATTTTGAGATTTATTTTTGGATCGTCTACTCGCTCTAGATTAGAAAAAAGAGGCTCAATGGTGGTAGAGGTAATGTCTAGTTCTCGGGAGGATATTTGATCTAGTATTTGGCTATAGGTTTTAGCCTTTTCCCAATCACAACTCTTTCGGGAAAGTGAATAGAGAGTTTCGACAACAGATTCTTGATCAGTGCCCAACTCAATGGCTTTTTCTAAAGTGGTAGTTGCTTCCGGAATTTGACCAAGGTTGGCAAGGACTGTACCCAGAGAAGCATAAGCTGGAGCAAAGGTGGGGCTTAGTTCTATAGCTCTTTTTAGGAAATGAGAAGCGGTTTCAAGTTTGCCTAGGGAGGATAAGAGTGAGCCCGTTTGAAAATAAGAGTGGGAGTAGCTGGGGTTTAAAAAAATTGCTTGACGAAAAATATTTTGAGCTTTTTGCAGTTGGTTTTTTTTGACAAGGGCGAGACCAAGATTGAAGAGTGCATCGTGATTGTCTTGGTTTTTTTTGACCATACCCTCGAAGGTTTTTATGCCCAGATCTAGTTGATTGTTTCTTACATAAGTAACGCCTAAGTTGAGGTGAGCTAACTCAAATGTCGGTAGTAGCTTAGCTGCTTTTTTGTAGGCAGCGATGGCTTTGGGGTAAAGTTTTTTTTCACCAAAGACTAAACCGAGGTTGTAGAAACCCTCTGGAGAGTTTGGAAATTGTTTAATGATTTGATGAAGGATCTTTTCGGCGGATTCGAATTTTTTTTCTTGAAAGAGGTTGCCTGCTTTGGTGAGCAGTTCTTCTTCGGCTTTGGTTTTTCCAGGTATCATTTAGGGTGATTATATCTTGTACAATTGAATGTATGGTTTCTGTCCGGCCGAAATTTGTTTTTTTTACACTTTTATTATTTTTAGCAAGTGTTTTACCAGTAAGAGCGGCTGATTCTTGTACAGCCACTGTCAGTCCGGCATCTGTTCAAACTTCAACTGACACAAATTTTAGTTTTTCGGTTACAAATACCGGTACCGATCCAATCACATATGTAAAAATTGTAGCGCCATCTAGTAATATTTCTTTGGAAAACTATGGAGTTTCTGGTTGGAGTATTAATAGTAATAGTTCGTTCGCGGAACTTACAGGGGGATCTGTTGCTTCTGGGTCTGTTTTTAATTTCAACTACCACGGCACTTCTGGAGCGACGGAAGTGGCTTCGGCCGACTGGACAGTTACCACCAACACAGGAGCGGGTGTGGTGCAATGCACGGGCACTTTGGGAACAGCTATTTCTGGGATTGCGGATCGTACTGCTCCAGAAATAACGGACCTGACAGTTTCGGGTATTACCAACAGTAGTGTAACAATAACCTGGACAACCAATGAAGCAGCGACCTCAAATGTAGACTATGGATTGACTGAGGATTATGGAACAGCTGGAGGTGATAACACTTTGGTGACTTCACATTCAGTTGTTTTGACCGGTTTAACAATAAATACGAGTTACTCATTTGCTGTTTATAGCAGTGACTCGGCTGGAAATACCGCCAGGAATGAACAGAATTCATTTACTACCGCATCTGTCTCTAGTTCGGGTACAGTGACGATTACTAATACCGTAACGACGACAACAACAGTGACAAACACAGTAACAAAATTATTGACGGATACGACACCGCCGGTAATACAGATCAAAAATCAAATATCAAAAGTTAAAGAAAATGACTTGGGGGTGTTTGAGAGTGCGCCACTGATTGAAGGAAGTGCCAGTGATGATCGGGGAGTGGCAAAGATAGAATATAGAATTACAAATTACGAGTTAGGGTGGAGTGGAGCCAGTTTGTTGGGGACAGTGGGGGATAAGAAAACTGGTTTTGAGTTTGTGCCGCCGTTGTCACTAGATGGAACTTATACAGTGGAAGTTAGAGCCGTAGATGTTTTTGGTAATAAAT
>MFAQ01000001.1:3743-10404 GCA_001776275.1 Candidatus Collierbacteria bacterium RIFOXYD1_FULL_40_9 | reverse complement strand
GGAGCTGGGTGGATCAAAGAGCGTTGTAGTTAAAGTTGATGATAAAGAGTTTGTTGCTACAAAAGATAAAGGCACTAGTGTTTGGAGTGTGGAGATTGTTTTGCCGGTTGGGGTGTATAGTAGTCAGATTGAAGCGGTAGATGGCGCTGGTAAGATAGTAAAGAAGAATTGGGTGACTTTTGAAGTGTTGCCTCTTGGTAAAGTAAAACAAAATGAAGCGGAGATTTCTGAGATCGAAGTGAGTTTGTGGCGAAAAAATATCTATGGTTTCTTTGTAAAACAAGAAACAGGCAACAAGCTGGGGTGGGTGGTGACACCGGGAGAATATTTTGTTTCAGGAAAAGTGAGGGGTCAAAAATATGTTTCACAAGTAATGAAGTTTTCTACGTCTGGAGTAATTTCTGGAGTTTGGGAGCTTGGGAAAGGTGTTTGGTGGAACAAGTTATTGCCCTCTGGTAGAGTTTTGGCCAATTACCAACAAACAGTTAAAGTAAAAAACTTGGAGATAAATAATGGTTTGGTTCCGGCTAAGTGGTTTGGGGTAAACAGATTGGTTTATGTAACGACACCTGACTTGCCATACTCCACAGAAGGGCTGCTGATGGCAAGGAAGGAAGCTTTGGACAATGGCATGAATTTGAGTGTGGTTGGTTTGCAGGCTAGTGAGCAGGAAATGGAAATTTGGATGAGGGGTACTAAAGAAGACTACCTTGCTGATTGGGACGGGAAATGGTTGCAGGATGGGAAACTAAAGTTTTTACCGACAAAGTATTACTTGGATACTTTTGGAAAAGTGGTTAATATTAAAGAGGGGGTTTATTAGTAGTATGTAGCATGTATTAAGTATATGGAAAAGTATTTAGTTTTAGAAAATATCCGCTTTGTAATATTGCTTTTTGGAGCACTAACTTTTGGGGGGATGTCTTGGCTTTATTTTGATGCTATTTCGGTAAAGCGACAGTTAAATGTTTGGGCTTCTGGTATTGGTGCTGGTATTTTGGCGATTAGCTTTTTGATGAGTATTTGGGGGACTGAGGTAGCGGAATATACACGATACCTTGGATACTTTGTTTTGGGACTTGGAGTTTGGTTTAAACCGATGTCGAAGAGACCAGGGGGAGACGAGAGTAGCATGCAACAAGTAGCAAGTATTACACAGGGTGAAAGTGTGGCAGGGGAAGAGAGAGGTGTGCAGAATGGAGCAGGTAGTATGGAAGGGTTTACAGTTGAGGAGGTAGTGACAAAGAAAAAAGCAAAGACAAAAAAAAGTAAAATGGGTGCTTGGTGGATAGTATCTTTTGACATTCGAGCTTGGATGTTACCGCTTTTGCCAGGGTGGGTTGGTCTTGGTTACTTTAGACTGGCTACTATTGGACTTGAGAGACATTTGAGCAAACTTGGTTGGGGCATGTTTGCGCTGATGCTTTCTGAGGTTTTGAATATGCATGTTTATTTTCAGAACTGGTCTGATCCAAGAGTCTATTTGGCGGTTTCTAAGTTTGGCTTTATATGGGTGACCCAAAAGATTGTTTTGTTTGTTGGAATCTTGACTATTTCAACCTGGGTATTTTCATATTTACTGAAGCGCTTTGAGACACAACTTACTCTGTTTTTGTGCACGATGACAATATTTGCTTTTGCGGTGGCGACAATTGGTTTTACTTACACAACCGCAGGTAACATCAGAGAAAGGTTTATCGACTATCAAAAAACAACACTAGATTTGTTGCGTTATTCGGAAGAAAGAGTAGCACAAGAAATGATTTTGAGAGGGCGAGACCTTGGTAGCAGGCAATCTGTACTTGACTTGTTTGAAAAAGGGGAACCAGAAGTGGCAAATAAAGATGTTGGTCAACTGCAAAAGAATGGTGACCTGAGCGGGGTTTGGCTTGTGAATGCTCAGGGGACAAAAGTGTTGTCGCTTACTGAAGGTAGTGTTGTTGACTGGAGTGTTTATACAAAAGCCCTAAAAGAAGAAAGCGCCTGGGGTTATGAAATAGAAGGAGGGGTGGTGAGTTTGGCGGTTGCAGTATCGGTAAAAAGCACTGAGAAAACATTGGGAACAATTGTCCTTTCGAGAAAAGTAGATAGTAGTTTCTTACAAAAGATGTCTACTAAGGTTAGAAGCGGTCTGTGGGTCTATAAGCAGAACAAAGTAGTTTCTTCTGCTGACCAGGATGAGAGAGTTCGTTTGCTGGTGGGACAAACTGACAACGCGGAGGAGCTGAATAAAATTGTTTTGGCAAATGGGACTGATTCGGTTAGACAAGGTGTTGAGGTTTTGGGTGAAGTATATATGGGAGTTTGGGGGGCACTGAAAAATGCAAACAGCACGCCCATTGGAAGTCTTGCGGTGGTGTCGCGAGTTGAGGAGTTGTGGAAAGTGGTAGAGGTAGCACTTAAAAAAGACTATCAGTTAGCGGTACTGTCTTTGGTTTTGTCTTTAGTGCCCGCAGTGATGATATCTCGGTACTTTGTGAAACAGTTGGTGTAAGGGTGATTACTTATTTAGACCTTTTGGGAGTTGAATATGGTTGGGAGGAAGTTGGTTCCAAGAGCAATACTCATGTGACCTAGAGCATAAAGAAGATCGACAATATTGCCGTTCCAATATATACCTGCGTTAGTCTGGTAGGCAAAAATAACGTCGGCAAAACCAAGGAAGGCGTAACCAAATACATAGAAAAAAAGGTATCTATAACCGAAGTTTTTTTGAGATCGCATGATAGTGACACCAAAAGCAGTTAGAAGAGAGTCTAATACAGGATAAATGAGGTTGAGAATTATAACTAAAACTGGGGCGCTAAAGTCTATAGACTGATTGCTTAAGAAAATAGTACTAATGGCTGATAAAAAGATAAAAATAAGAAAAGTATTAATAATTGAACCACTAGTCCATTTGACTCCGGTTTGGCGAGTAAGGTAGAAAAGTGAAATAAGGTTGATAGGATAGTACATGATAAAAAACAAGTCAGCGATGCTTGGATAAGGGATTTCGTTGCCGGTAATGTTGTAATAGAACCAGATATAGAGAGCGGCAGCGAAGAGAAGGTTGCTAATTTGAAGCGGAACAATAATAGGTTTTAGTTCTGGGTGTTTTTTGTTGTAGAAAATACCTTGAACAAAGGGAATTATGACAAATAATGTAATGAGGATATTGTAAAAGTAATTTACGAATTCGGTGTTAGTACCAGAAAGGTAAAACCAGACGGTAAGGATAATGTGTAAGAGAAATAAAATTGCGTAAACTAGTAACATATTTTCAGTGTATCATGATTTAAGATATGAAGAAGTTTTGGGATGGTTTATTGGGTTTTGTGGATGTTTTTGTTTTATTTGTGTGTCTTGGTTTGGTTTTTGGGATTTGGTTTTGGGGTGTTAAGCATGACACTACGTCGACAAGTCACCTGTCAGAAAACAGCCGAATAGTTAGAGAGAACTTTGGTGAATATGTGGAGCATATGTTTGACTATGTTGGTGCCGTCAAGGGCTACATCGAAGGTTCTGATGAGGTTACTCAAGAGGAGTTTTCGGTGTTTGTAAAGGCAATGATGGGTGACGGAGAAAGATATAATTCGCTTTTACGATTTGTGGTTTTTCAAAAGGTTAAAAATGGTGATGTAAAAGATTTTGTAAGCGACTTTAAAAAAAGATATGATAGAGACGATTACAAAATCGATATCGTAGATAGTTTTGATCATCAATTTATTTCGGTCAATTCTGTTGATGGGGTTGGAAAGCCTTTTCCGCCTAGCGGTCAAAATTTAAGGAACTTTGAGGATAGAAAAGAGATTTTGGATAAGGTGGACAGAGGGGACAGACGATTTGTTGGTATTATGCAGACAATTAGGAATATTCCTGAGTATTCTGGTAGAGCTGCGACTTTTGGAATGCCGATAGTAAAAAATGGTGAGTTGTGGGGATTTGCCTCTGTTATTGTTTCTATAGATGGACTTGTGGATGAGGTTAACAAATGGCAAAATGATGACGTTTCTTGGACTTGGTCCTGGAATAACCAGTTAATAGCTACTGGTGGTGGTATGGTTATTACAAACAGAAAAGTTTTTGACACTTTTGTTTTGGAAGTTGATAGTGGGCAAAACTTAAAATTTGAGTTTTTGACCAGTAAAGAAGTCTCTGATTATTGGAATTGGGTCTTGGGTCTTGGTGTTTTGATGAGTTTTGTGGTTTATGGTATGGTTTATGCACTTTCTTTGTCGGGAATTAAGACAAAAGAAATGGCTGAAGAGATGACTAAAGATTTGACAAAATTCAAACTGGCTTTGGATAGCAATAATAGTCATGTAATTATTACCGATCCCGAAGGCTTGATTGTTTATGCAAATGTTTCGGTTACGAGGTTGACAGGCTATAGTCGGGAAGAAATACTTGGGAAGACACCAAGGATTTGGGGGAGACAGATGCCTGCTGAGTTTTACGAAAAGTTTTGGGATACGATAAAAAACAAGAGACAAGTTTTTAGAGGTGAAGTAACGAATAAAAGGAAGGATGGGAGTTTGTATATTGCAGAAGCAATCGTTTCACCGATTATTTCTAAAGATGATGAGCTGCTGGGGTTTGTGGGGGCTGAATTGGATGTGACCAACAGAAAGAAGAACGAAGCCGATTTGCAAAAGCACACCGAAGAAGTGGAGAAACTAAATGATTTGATGATAGATAGAGAGATGAAAATGATAGAAATGAAAAAGGAGTTGGATGGTTTGCGTGATAAAAATGAGAAACTGAAATGAACTCGAGTCAGGAAACTCAGAACTGGAGAGGTAGTTTTTTGAAGTATGTTTTGTTTTTGGGTTTTGTGATCTTGGTTGGTCTCTCGATAGATTATTGGCTACACGATCAACGGATAATTTCCGAGATTGAACTGGTGGCTGGATTGATGATGTTTGTGGTCTATTTGCTTTTAGTTTTTAAAAAGATAGGATGGAAAGCGGCATCTTACTTTGGATGGACGGGAATATTGTTTATTTTGCTTATGGTTTTGTTATATGGTGGCATAGGTGGTATGGGTGTTATTTGGTGGGGTTTGTTACCAATGCTGTCATTTATGTTTTTTGGAGTCGAGTGGGGTTTGTTTGCAACTCTTTCTGGGTCTTCGATTCCGATTGTGGTGATGATGATTGAGTATGGAGGTGTTGATGTTAGCTATTTTGACATTTTGCAATTAAGGCAGTTAATTTTAATGATTTTTGTTATGGGATCTATCATGAGTTTTTACGAGAGGGCGGTTAAGGTATTAATTAAGAAACTTTCAGATGATACTGAAAGGATAAATTTAGAGGCTGAAGAGAGAATCGCGGTTGAGGAGGAGCTCGCGCAGAAATTACTAGAACTAAACAAGAGAGCGGAAAAAGATGAAAAGGTGCGGATGGCAGTATTGAACATATTAGAAGATGAAAGACAATTAGAGACTCAGTTAAAGAAGGAAAAGGAGGGGGTAGAAAGAAAGGTTGATGAAAGAACGCTAGAGCTAAGTGTTGAGAGGAACAGAATGAAGGCAGTGTTAGATAATTTAGTAAGAGGAATTTTGGTTATTGATAAAAAGAAAAGAACTGTTTTACTAAATAGGAAGATTTTTACCTTGTTAGGTGACCCAAAAGAAATCAATTATAAAGTACTAAGTGAATTCTTTAAGGAGATTAATTTGGATAGGATGGTTGATCAGGTTGAGAAAACCACACAGATGGTTTCAAAAGAAAAGGTTTTAGTAGGATCAAAATTTTTTGATCTTTTCTTGGTACCAGTACCTATGGAAACAGGGGTAAATAACATAGCAATTTTTGTGGAAGATGTAACCTACAGAGTATCGGTAGAGAGATCGAGAGATGAATTTTTTTCGATTGCAAGTCACGAACTACGAACCCCATTGACCGCTATAAGAGGGAATGCGGAAATGATTTTGGATAACTATAAAGACAAGATAAAAGATAAAGAAGTGTTAGAGATGTTGTCTGATATGCACGAGGGGTCTATTCGCTTAATAGAGATAGTCAATGACTTTTTAAACGTAAGCCGTCTAGAGATGGGTAAGATAGATTTTAAGATAGAGAAGATTAATCTGATCGATTTACTAAAAGAGACCATGGAAGAGTTTAGAGTATCGAACTTGAAGCCCAATTTAGACTTAATGGTTAACTATGACAAGAAAGAGTTGTGGGTTATGGCTGATAAGGATCGATTGAAGCAAGTGTTGATTAATATGATTGGAAACGCCTTTAAATTTACAGAAACAGGCGGTGTCTATTTTGAGAAATTTGATTCAAAAGATGGAACGGTTAGTGTCGATGTTAGAGATACTGGTTCCGGTATTGCCGTGGAGCAGCAGCCGTTGCTGTTTAGAAAGTTCCAGCAAGCGGGTGATAGTTTGTATACTAGGGACACTAGTAAGGGCACTGGTTTAGGTCTTTATATATCTAAACTGCTTATTGAAGGTATGAAGGGGAGTATTGGCTTGAGAACTTCGGCGTTAAAAAAGGGGAGTGTCTTTTACTTTAGTTTACCTGTGGCAGAATAGGAGTAAAGGAGATTGATTTTGTATTGTTGATAACTTAGACTATAGAGTATATATGTCAAAGATTTTGATTGTTGAGGATGATCCTCTTATGCAGAGAATGTATCAAAAGGCTTTTTCTTTTGATAAATA
>MFAQ01000001.1:0-3733 GCA_001776275.1 Candidatus Collierbacteria bacterium RIFOXYD1_FULL_40_9 | reverse complement strand
ACAGTAATTTTGCTAGATGTAATGATGCCGAAGATGAACGGTTTGGAAACTTTGAGTAAAATAAAGGCTGATCCTGAAATAAAATCTATCCCTGTAATTATGCTTACTAATTTGGCGGGTTCTGCTGACGCAGAAAAGGCTTTGGGTCTTGGGGCCGTAAAGTATATCGTGAAGAGTGAGCAAGAGCCAAAAGAGGTGGTTAAAATGGTCAAGGAGATTATTTCCGGGTATACTCGAGATGCAATACCCACTAAGTGAGAAGAAAAAAGACATATTTTTGTTTTTAACGCGTCTGTTATTGTTTGTCTTAATTTTGTTTGTAGTATTTGGACTTCGTTTTTTGTATGTGAATAAATCCAGGTACGACTTGCAAACGGTAGAGCTTGAGAAAGTCAGTGAAGTTAAACAGAAAGACGAAGCGATGCCAGCTGAGGCACCAAAAAGAAAGTTTATCGTAAAAGTGATTAACTCGTCAGGACGGACTGGTTTGGCAGCTAAGACGATAGAGGAGATTAAATCTGCTGGTTTCGAGATTGATTCGTCCACCGGTAATGGAGTGGCTAGATCTGGGAGCAAAATTTCCTTTAAGCAACCTGAGATTGTTAGTTTGGCTATCGGTGACTATCTTAAAAAAAAGCTTCCAACGGCTACGGTAGAGATTAGTTTGACACAGCAAGAGGATATCGTAATAGATTTAGGTAAATAAGCAAAAAAACTCCCCCGGGTGGAGGAGGTTTTTTTAGTCTTTGATGGCTTCTTGAAGTTCCTTGGTTGCTTTTTTGATTTCTTTGCCGGATTGACCAACCTCTTTACCTATTTTAGGAAGAAAGGTTCCGCCGAAGAGCACTAGAAGGACAACAACAATGATCAAGATTTCTGGCCATCCAATGTTACTGAACATATGTTTTTTTAGTTAAATTTTAATTTGCATCTTTATTGTCTTTTGAAGCTTGTTTGTATTCTTTTATTCCTGAAGACATTCCTCTGATAAGCTCAGGAATTTTTTTGGCTCCAAAAAGGGCAAGGATTATAACAGCTATGACAATGATTTCTGTAGTTCCAATTGTAGGCATTTAGGTTTGGTCACCTCCTTCCGATTGCTTTTCGATTTCTGAAAAGGTGTCTTTTTTAATTTGGTTAATGGTTTGGTCAAGTTGATCTTTGGCTTTTTTTAGTTCGTTACCGGATTTACCCAAGTCCCTGGCAATTTCTGGCATTTTTTTGCCACCAAAGAGAAAAACAATAACAAGAATGATAATAAAAATTTCCCCCGTGCCTAAATTGCTGAACATATTATTGGTTTAATAGTAACGCAACTTCAAAGAGAAATAAAGGGGTGATCGTGAGGATACTTAAGGAGAAGATATCGTTTGGGGGTAGGAAGGCCACAATAATGATTAAAACTGCGTAAATATATTTTCTATTTGCTGCTATTGTGGACTTTTTAAGGATCTTTAGTTTAATTAGAATCGTAACTAATATTGGTAATTCAAAAATTATACCAAGACAAACCCCCATAATAATTGTTTGAGAAAAAAAATGACTAATGTCCCAGATGTTGCCTATGTTGAAACTTTGAGCAGTTTGGGCAAATATAGAAATGACAAATTGCATAATATAAACACCGAAAGCGAATCCGGCGAGAAAAAGAATAATGGCGAATGGAACTAAATTAAGGATTTGTTTGTATTCTTCTTTTTTTAGGGCGGGTTTAAGGAAATTTAGCAAAAAGTAAATTATTAAGGGGATGGCGGAAGTTAGCCCAGTGGCGAGACCAGTATTGATAGCTAGGTTGAAAAACTGGTATGGTGAGGTAAGAACCATAGTAATACCCTTGAAGTTAAAAAGGCTAAGGATAAAATCGAGGATTTCGTGGTAGTAGATAAAACCAAGAGTGCCAGAGATGAGCATGCTAATAGCTACTATAAGTAGTTTTTTTTGAAGTTCTTGAAGGTAAGGAAGAAACTTTTCGGTTACTTGTTCTAGTTTGGTTTTGTCTTCTTCGGGCACTCTTATATCGTAGCATGCAGTATGTAGTATGTAGTATGTAGTATGTAGTATGTAGTATGTAGTATGTAAAGAACCGCTTAATACATAATACTTGCTACCAGCTATACTATTTAATGGAGGCGAGAGTTGCTTTTAGTTTGGTGTCTTTGAGGGCACGACCAGTAGTTCCGGAGGTAGTATGGCTACTAATGACTTCATCCCAGACTGCGTCAGCTATCTCGCTAGCAGAAGCGCCTCCCGTAGGAGTTTCAATATAGGAGTCAGTTCCCGAGTCGGTTGTGTTACCAGAAGTGTTGTTGATGATGGTGTTTTGAGAGCGAACTGAGGTCCTGTTGACTCCTGTGCCAATACTAATACCGTAGGCAGTATTTTTGTAGATTAAGCTATTTTCGATAATATTGTCATTAACCGTGGTACCACTTAAGAGAATTCCGTTTTGACAGTTATAAATAATAGCTTTAGAAATTAATGCTTGAGTGGTATTATTACCAAGATTTATGCCGTTACCTTCGCAGTTTTCAATGACAGAAGTAAGCATTCGGAAACGGGCGGAATTGGTTATGGTAACGCCATGGTTTTGGGATGAACCTACCCAACAGTCTCTTGCCAAAATATTATTACCTTCAATAGAGATGGCGTTTTGGGAACCAGTGGCTGCTGTTTGAATATAAAAACCGCTAACTTCCACGTTGTTGGCTGCTATGGTGACCGTGGGGTCGGTAGTAGCGGTGGGAATAAGTTGCATGGAGTTTCCCGGACCTCTTACTTTTAAGTTGTTGGTAGTGATATTGAGTGTTTCAGTACTTGTGCTGGTGCCACCTGATCCGGTAGGTCGACAGAAGATGACATCGTTGTTGCCTGAACTGGTAAGGGCTTGGGTTGCAGCAAAGGTTTTTTTGGCGGTACTGGGAGAGGTGCCGGCATTGGCATCGTTGCCATTGTCCGGATCCCAGTAGTAGGCTGTTCCAAAGGCAGGGTGCATGCTTCGCAAGGTTTCAACTAAATAGACCAAATTAGTGTCTGCTTCTGAGGAAACTAAAGTTGCAGAGGTGGACTGAGCCACAGTAACCTGGGTGTAGGCGGTGGGTGAAATAGGGTTAGCACCAGCCTCACCGACGAAGTTGCCACCCGAAATGGTTACGGAGACGGTCGATGGTCCGGGACGGGCTGCAAAGGCGACTTTCCAACCGTCCAATAGCACGACAGTAATACCGACCCTGACACCACCACCAAGATCTTGTTTACCAAAGGCATCGGCAATTTTGTTGTAGGCGATACCGGGAGCCAAATTTTGCTCAGCAGATCTAATTTCGTCTATTAAAAACTGAACATCCAAAGATGAGTCAGCAATAGGGACGGTAATAATTTTATTGTGAAAGTCAAATAGAAGCGGTGAAGGCATTCCTTATTTTACGTCACAATCGAGTCAGTGGTACGAATGGCCGCAACTGAAAGACCAGAACTGGTGACACTACCAGAAGTTTCGAAAGGCAAGATGCCCTTCTTTCGGACACGGACAAGAACATCACGGTTGCTGGCATAAAGTACGGTTTTGGTAACACTGGTACTGGTAGCAGTTTCATCGATAAACGGAATATAGATAGTATCAGCGTTTTCGTAGTCAACGGGTAAATTGTTAAACGAATAAGCGTCGGAAGTATCCCAATCGTTTTCTGCTCCACCCTGAAGTGGGGTGTGAGTTATTTGGGTGTTACTGTCAACA